>URJI01000001.1 GCA_900548215.1 uncultured Coprococcus sp.
GTCTGGGATTCTCTTCATGTTCTTGATACCGCCAAGGTTCTTCTCAAGCTTCTCCATCTCCTTCTTGATCTGGATAACTTCCTTCTTAGGGAGAACGTCAAATGTTCCGTCCTGCTCCATATCCTCGTACTTCTTAAGAGTAGCGATTCTTGTCTGGATTGTCTTGAAGTTTGTAAGCATTCCTCCAAGCCATCTCTCATTTACATAGTACATACCGCAACGCTCTGCCTCGCTCTTGATTGAGTCCTGAGCCTGCTTCTTTGTACCAACGAAAAGGATTGTTCCGCCGTTTGCAACACAATCTCCGATTGCATTGTAAGCATCGTCAACCATTCCTACTGACTTCTGAAGATCGATGATGTAGATACCATTACGCTCTGTGTAGATGTATGGCTTCATCTTAGGGTTCCATCTTCTTGTCTGGTGTCCGAAATGTACACCTGCCTCTAATAACTGCTTCATTGAAATAACGCTCATTTTTTCTACCTCCATGGTTAAAATCTTCTGCCGGTATCAACTCTTTGGACCACCCGAGCTCAGGCACCACGCCAACTATCAACCAGCATGTATATTTGTTCTGCGCACTCACGCAATCGACATTGTAACACAAAAAAAAAGTGCATTCAAGCACTTTTTTCTGTATATATACTTATTTTTTTGTTTCTTCTTATGCATTTCTCATTTTCACGCTCTTGACAATGTAAGAAACGCTGGCAATCGCAAACAGCAGGTAGCCAATTCCAAGTTCGCCCCAGAATACAGATTCTTTTTCTACATCCTTCAGGATCGTGAACATACTCTTATAACAGTCAAAGAATGATACATCACCAAAGTAATATTTTAAGTCCTTAAACTCCTCATACAACTGCATGCTTATACATATTCTCTCACTTATATAGATCATTCCGATACAGATCACAACACTTATGATTATGCCCTTAAGATCAAGGTTTCCGCCAAGCTTCTCGTAACCAAACATGGCACTTACTATCATGATCGCTCCTGCAATTCCTGCTATATAACCAAGCTTGTATATACCGACCCACAGTGCAACTCCCACAAGAGATCCAAGCAGAGCTCCTATGATTCCAGTCACCACATTTGAACCAGCCTTTGCTTTTGGTGCACCGCTCATCATCTGTCCGTAATTCATTCTGGCATCAACATCTGCAGCCATATCGTAAGGCTGGCCGCCATAATTATTCATAGTGTCAGCGGTGTTCATTGAATATGTTCCCTGACTTGATGTGTTCAGGGAATAAGTGCTCTGATAAGCCGAGTCATCTGATCCGGATGCATACATACTATCCTGCTGTGTCTGGCCATTTAAGTTATATCCATAATTCGGATCATAACCGCTGTACTGTTTGCCCTCATCAAAGTTTGTCATCTGATCATCTTTCATCTTATGTTCCCCTTTCTGTTGAACATCAGCTCAACTTAAAACTCCCTATTTGACAACTCCCTTATTGTCTTTCATTATGCAATACCATTTATTTTACTGTCTACTGATTTCCCAGCAGTATCCATACTATACCACCGTTAGTCTCATTTCCGGTAAATGTATACGTTCCTGACACAAGACTCTGTGAATATCCTGATCTGAGCAGCCAGTCATAATACTCATCCGCATCTCTAAGACCTATCTGCTCAAGAAGCTGGCATATCTCATATGCAGACATTCCGTCAACTATAGTGATCTGTCCGCCGCCGTTATCATACTTTATGGCACTTGGCTTTTGAGCCTCAGTTGTCGCACCTGAACCATCATTCGTCGTATTACCTGACGGCTGCTGAGAATTCTTATCCTCTGTATATCCATTATCCTTAGATGAAGGAACCTTCTGGGTATTATCGCTCATACTTCCATCTGATGTACTGCTGCCGTCTGGCTTGCCGCTTCCATCTGATGTGCTGCTTCCACCTGATGTGCTGCTTCCGTCTGACTTATCGCTTCCGCCCGATGTGCCACTGCCATCTAACTTGTCACTACCATCTGATGTACCGGCATTACCTGTAGCTCCATTACCATCTGCGGTTCCGCCATTTGATGCATTGCTGCCATTTGAATACACATCACCTTTTCCATTCACACCTGATGTATCCGTCTTATCTGTTACCTTACTGTCATCCTTTGTCTTCTCAGTAGTAGCCTTATCTTCCTTAGCCTTCTCCGTCGTCTTAGAGACAGCCGTTGTACCTTTTGTATCTTTATCACTGTCAGATGCCTGGCTCTCTGTATCTTTATCCTGCTGGCTCACAACCGCTGTTTTTCCCTGACCCGAATCAGTTTTACCTGCATTATCAAAGTTGAACGCAACAGTCATCGTTAGCGCACCGACAACCAGTCCTGTGCCCAGACCTCTGAAAAAACTCTTTTTATACATAGTCTACCTCCCTGACCGCCTTACTGCCTGCCAGTCTCATTGATCTTGTCTATCATAACCTTTGCCTCGCCAACACCTATACCAAGTTTGTTTGCGATCTCCATAATGCTGAGTCCCTTTTTATGCATATCTGCAACCTGTGACTCAACGTCATTTCCCTCATCCCATATATCTACAACCTTGTTCTGAGATGATTTTTTTCTCTTTTTCTTTCTTGATCTGCCATTGTTCTTTGGTGCTGCCGGCACGCCATTTTCCGCTATGACAGCTGCTGCCTTCTCAGGATTCTCAGCTTCAACCACAGTAAATGCGCTGTCTGTTACTGCCGTATCTTCAACGCTCACAACACTGTCAGCCTTCTCCTCCTGCTGTGCTTCTGACTTTCCGTTATCAACATTGCTGCTTTCTACGGCATCGTTTACTGCATCTGCATTTTCGTCATTAACATTCCCGTCCTCAGCACTTTCGGATACACCGTCGTTCTCCTTGACTGCTTCATCCATCTCCGTCTGAGTATAATCGGCGTTGTTCTGATCAGGCGCAGTACCCTGTTCTGCCTCGGTACTGCTTACTGCTTCAACATTCTTATCTTCTTCAGCACTGCTGTCTGAACCTTTCTCCTCAGCAGTCTCTTTTACCGGCTCATCGTATGTGACAGGAGCCTTTTCACTGGTATCCTCAGGATCATATGCCTCATAAGCATCCGTAAGGCTCTTATTGATATAGTCTATCATCTGTTTCTTGGCCTTCTCTGAAAGCTGCGCCTCACATGCCTCGATCTCTGCCTGCATCTTCTTCTTAGCAGCCTCTATACTCTCTTCATACGCCTTTACTGCAGCGTCAATTTTCTCCTGTGTCCCGTTATACACATTCTGATTTGTCTGGATTGTATCACTTCTAAGTTGATCCATATCCTTCTTTGTGTTCTGGACAAGTTCATCAAGTTCTTTCTTGGACTTTGACCTCAATTCTTCAAGTTCCTTTTTTGATGAGCTCTTAACCTCATCAAGTCCTTTCTTCATATCAGACTTAACTTCGTCGCCCTTTTTCTTAAGTTCATTCTTCTTCTGCTCCACAAGGCTGTTGCAATACTGATCGAGCTGCTTCTCGAGATTCTCCTTACTCTCTGTGAGAACACTGCCCTCTGTATCTTCCTTCTTTCCATCTGTGAGAAAAAAGCTGATTATAACTATCGCCACACCTACTATCAATGTCACTATTGCCGGTATCATATCTCTATCTCCTTTTCGTTTTATTCTTATCAGGCTTCCTTCAGTTCATCAAACACAACATCATTCAGGACCTTTATGTACGTTCCCTTCATGCCTGATGATCTGGCCTCTATAACACCTGCACTCTCAAACTTCCTGAGTGCGTTGACTATTACTGATCTTGTTATCCCAACTCTGTCTGCCACTTTGCTCGCAACAAGTATGCCCTCTTCCCCGTCAAGTTCCGAGAAAATATGTTTGATTGCCTGCAGTTCCGAAAATGAAAGTGTGCTTATCGCTGATCTGACTATTGCTATCTTCCGGTTCTCCTCAGCATTCTCCTCGTTGAGAGCTCTCATCATCTCAAGGCCAACCACAGTTGTTCCATACTCTCCCAGGATAATATCATCTATATCATATTCTATATCCAGGCGATACAGGAAAAGTGTTCCAAGTCGTTCCCCTGCAATATCTATAGGAAGCAACAGCCCATGATATTTGTCTATGTTCGGTCCATCAAATCCCAGCGTGGTAAGTTTTACATTCTCCTTTGTCGAAAGCACAAGAAGCAGTCTCTCATTCAGCATTGAATCGATAAGACTCCCCACCTTTCCCTCGATAAGCTCATGTATCTCTGGTATGTCATCTCTATTCTTAAGTCCCAGAATCTTCCCCTTTTTACTGATAACCATTGCATTTGATGCCAGGATATCACTGAGCACATCACATATATCGTTAAAAACGACCTTGTGTGAATTGTTATTGTGCAACAACTTGTTTATTTTTCGGGTTTTATCTAATAATTGTACACTCATATCCAATCCTCCGAATTTTAATGTTGTAAAAAGTCTCTTTTGCACGAAATTTTATGACTATTTGGGATTTTACCACAACGAAAAAGTTATAACAAGACTATTTTATGTAAAGTTGTCTAATTACATCACATTTAAGAATTCGTTGATTTCCCTAGCTTTTTCGCACACAATATCTTGTGGTTTGAAATATTTAAAGCACAATTCAGAAACTTATGACAACTTGTCTGCAACTTGAATTATTACACAATTTGGCAAAATAACAGACAAAACCGGCCAGATACAACAAATATTGTATACCGACCGGTTTATATATGTTCTGTCACCGACAGATTTTGCTATATTATTTTATTCTTATTTATCCTCAGCATCAGCATCCTTGTTATTACACGTATATCCGCATTCCTGATTTGAACACACAAGCTTATTGCCTTTGACAACCATGTATTCTCCACACTCCGGACATTTTTCGTTGCTCGGCATAGCCCATGACATGAAATCACACTCTGGGGCATTTATACATCCATAATATCTTCTGCCCTTTCTTGTGGCCTTTATGACTACATCACCACCGCACTTAGGACATGCCACCCCTATCTTCTCATAGAACGGCTTGGTGTTCCTGCACTCAGGAAATCCTGGACATGCAAGGAATTTGCCGTGTGGGCCATATTTGACAACCATGTTGCGCCCACACACATCGCATACCTCATCTGTGACTTCGTCTTCTATCTTTATGGACTCAAGTTCAGCCTCTGCCTTCTTTACTGCCTCATCAAGATCAGGATAGAAGTTCCGGACAACAACCTTCCAATCAACCTTACCCTCACCTATATTGTCAAGAAGAGACTCCATATTAGCTGTGAAGTTAACATCTATGATAACCGGGAATGCCTGCTCCATACTCTGATTCACCGCTTCGCCAAGCGCTGTGACATAGAGCTTCTTCTGCTCCTTGGTGATATATCTTCTTGCAAGAATTGTCGAAATTGTAGGTGCATAGGTACTTGGTCTTCCTATCCCAAGTTCTTCCAGCGTCTTTACCAGGAGAGCTTCTGTATATCTTGCCGGTGGCTGTGTGAAATGCTGTTTCTCATCAAGGCTGTCAAGTTTTAACACATCACCTTCTTTGAGATTATTTATTCCAGCCACATTTTCTCCTCTGTCATTATCAAGATTATAAACTGCCAGGAATCCCTCAAATGTAATCTTTGAAGCCGATGTCTGAAACACTGCATCGCCGCAATGTACTTTTACATTCTTTACTGAATAGACAGCCCCTGACATCTGACTGGCAAGAAATCTGTTATATATAAGCTGATACAGTCTGAACTGATCCCTGGAAAGCTGTTCCTTGACCATAACAGGTGACAGTGTCACATCGGTAGGTCTTATAGCCTCATGTGCATCCTGTATCTTCTTATCCGTTTTAGCTCTTCCATTCGAATCACCGACAAAATCTGCACCATAATTATCTGTTATATATTTGTCTGCTGCCGCTACAGCCTCTTCTGATATTCTTGTAGAGTCAGTTCGCAGATAGGTAATGAGACCAATGGTTCCACGTCCCTTTATATCAACGCCCTCATACAACTGCTGGGCTATCCTCATGGTCTTTGAGGTTGCAAAATTCAGCTTTGACGACGCCTCCTGCTGCATGGTACTTGTTGTAAATGGAAGTGGAGCTTTTTTATTTCTCTCACTCTCCTTGATAGACTTAACAACATACTCTCCGTCTGCAAGTTCAGCAAGAATCCCATCAAGTGCATTTCTGCCGGATATCTCCTCTTTATTCCTGCCATCGCCTGTGAACTTAAACGTAATCGGTTTCTTGAGCTTTGTCGTGCAGAGATTAGCATCAAGCGTCCAGTACTCCTGAGGTATGAAATCATTTATCTCACGCTCTCTGTCACACACAAGCTTGAGCGCAACCGACTGGACTCTTCCAGCAGATAGACCTCTCTTTATCTTTGCCCAGAGCACAGGGCTTATCTTGTATCCCACAAGTCTGTCCAGTACACGCCTCGCCTGCTGTGCATCGACAAGATTCATATCTATATCACGGGCCTGTTTTATGGAATTCTTTACCGCGTTCTTTGTTATCTCATTGAATGTAATTCTCTTATAATCCTTATCCTCAAGCTTAAGTGCCTTCATAAGATGATAGGATATTGCCTCTCCCTCACGATCGGGGTCAGTTGCAAGATATATCTTATCAGCCTTCTTCACAGCCTTTCTGAGTGCTGCCAGAATGTCGCCTTTTCCCCTTATCGTAATATATTTTGGCTCGAAATCATTATCTACATCTATCCCCATCTGGCTCTTAGGCAAATCCCTCACATGCCCGTTTGAAGCTATAACCTCATAATTAGAGCCCAAAAATTTTTTGATTGTCTTGGCCTTTGCAGGCGACTCCACAATAACAAGATTTTTTGCCATAGATACATATCCTTTCTGTAGTTTAATTACGTATATATAAACCTGTTTACCCGGAATCACCTGACATCCCCATATCAATTAAACCCGGGTGTAATAGTTTCTCATGAGCTGTTTCACCAGTCCCATCCGCTCAAGATCATACAGTATCTGAGTCACTTCTGATACTGAAATTCCCGTTTCCATGCAGATATCATCCACATGCCGGGATTCCAAACGTACACAACTATACACTTTTTTCTGAGTGGGCGCAAGTAAATTTTTATTAAAATCAGGTTCTGCAAGTCCGCAGATATTCAGTTTATCATCTGTATTTTTTCTGTACACAGCCTCTTTTATACCCAGTGATTCCAATATATCGCCTGCATTCATCACACACTCTGCCCCCATTCTTATGAGGTTATTGCAGCCTGCACTCCCGGAATCTGTCACTCTTCCGGGAATGACATACACATCCCGTCCCTGTTCCAGTGCCTGATCCGCTGTTATGAGAGAACCACTCTTTTCCCTGGCCTCAACAACCAAAACCCCATCCGCAAGTCCGCTTATTATTCTGTTCCTGTATGGGAATCTGAAAGCATCCGGCTTCACATCCAGACCACTCTCCGAAAGAACAACTCCACCTCCTGAACATATATCATGGTAAATATCGTAATTTTCCTTTGGATACACAACATTTATGCCACATCCAAGCACCGCCACAGATCTCCCACCTGCTTTTAATGCTGCTCTGTGAGCCATTCCATCTATTCCAAGTGCCATCCCACTCACTATAGTTACCCCTGCGCATACCATGTCTGATACAAATCTGTCAGCCACAGTCCTTCCATACACTGATGCCTTTCTGGCTCCTACAACAGCAACAGCTTTGTCATCCTTTTTTAACAGCTCGATGTCACCCCTGGCAAACAACACCAGCGGCGGATCGGGTATATCATACAATTTTACAGGATACGCAGGATGCCCTGGGTATATATATTCCACTTTGTCTTTTCTCAGCTTCTCTCTATAATCCAGAACAAGTGCCTCATTCCTGTATTCCAGAATTGCATCTGCCTGTTTTGCTGTGAGATCTTCCCTAAGCTGACTCTCGGATACTTCCCACAAATTTCCTAAGCCTCCATAATGCATGACTATATTCATCTTAACTGTATTCGTCATACGGCTCATCATTCCATACCACAGATATAACAGTTCCTCTCTCATTCTACATCCCTCCCTGCACATCAGCATTGCGGTAAAACACCGCTTCTTTCAAATGACGCTCAAGCACGCGGTCCTCACCTTCAAGATCAGCTATAGTTCTAGCTATCTTAAGAACCCTGTAACTGCCTCTGGCAGTCATATCCATGTGTGCAAAACTATATTCCATAAACTCCCGCTCATTTTTTCCAAGAGGAATGTATTTCTCACATAATCTCGTATCGAGCTGTGAGTTAAATCTTATTTTCTCCTGACTGTATCGTATCTTCTGGGCGTTCTGTGCAGCCAGCACATGAGCCCTCATATCCATCGAACTTAGTCCCCGTCTACCTGAAAATAATTCACTGTATTCAACCTTTCTGACTTCAACATTTATATCTATCCTGTCAAGTAGCGGCTTACTTATCCTTGAATTGTAATTCTGTATCTGCCTGGCTGTACAGGTGCATTTGTTCATATCCGGATAGCAGCCACACGGGCATGGGTTCCTCGCTGCAACAAGCATGAAATCAGCCGGGAATCTAAAGATCCCCTCAAGCCTTGATATAGTAACCTCTCCATCCTCCAGTGGCTGTCTCATCACCTCAAGTACATTCCTGTTGAATTCCGGCAGTTCATCGAGAAACAGCACACCTCCATGTGCAAGACTTATTTCTCCGGGTCTTGGAAAGGCTCCGCCCCCGGAAAGAGCATGCATCGATATAGTATGATGCGGTGCACGATACGGTCTTCTCACCACTATGGACTGATTCTGCCCCATAAGTCCTGCAACACTATATATCTTGGTGATTTCTATGCTCTCTTCAACACTCAATGTTGGAAGTATCGTTGGAATGCGCCTTGCTATCATGGATTTACCCGCACCTGCAGGTCCCGTCATGAGAATGTTGTGCATTCCAGCCGCAGCTATCTCAACACCTCTTTTCAACGTTTCATGTCCCATAACCTCAGAAAAATCACACCCATAATCCGACTCAGCTCCAGCAAGCAGATTATCTACATCAACATATTCAGGTTCTATCACCTGTATTCCATTCAGATAATCTACAAATTCCTGCAACGTATTAATCGGAATAACAGTCATCTCAGATATGACAGCCGCCTCCTGGGCATTTTCAGCGGGCACTATACACAATCTCACTCCGCGTTCATGTGCGCAATGAACTACAGGGAGAACCCCTCTGACCGGATTCACACGGCCATCAAGTCCCAGTTCTCCCAGTATCAGGATATTATCTACATTGTCTGTTGGAATGACTCCCATGGATGCAAGCACTCCTGCTGCTATGGGAAGATCGAAAGCTGTACCTTCTTTTCTGATGTCTGCCGGAGATAAATTGATAGTTATCTTCTTCGGGGGCAGACTAAATCCCGAATTTCTGAGGGCGGTCCTGACTCTGTCACCAGCCTCCCTCACACTTGACGAGAGCAGACCTACCATATTGAGCATCGGCAGGCCATCATTGATATCAGTCTCAACTGATATCAATTTTCCCTCAACTCCGTGGACAAGTCCACTAATTATTCTGCTATACATATATCGTGCTCCTCTCTGCCTTTCTGGCAGCCTCTCCATGAGCACATATCATAATAAAAAGGATACCTCATACACAGACATAAGTCAAACGACGTTTTGTATATCTGAGCATAGATACCCTTAAATCTTATATTCATTACAGATCATTCTGCACTTTTATTTTCTTCTTTTTTATTCCTGACCTGAGTCTGCATGCTGCCAGCCTTATAAGCACAAAAGATACGCACAGATTCACACACACGCATATAGCCCCAAGATGTTCAATTATGAAATCTGAATATCTGCCATATCCCGTCATTCCTTCCATCAGACTCATATCTCCTGTCATCCCTGAATATGCACTTACTATCCATATCACGGGATTCACTGCAAAAAAGACAGCCTTTCCGGTCATATAAAATTCATAGCCGCTCTGGCCGGAAACCATGTTGTACATCATGGATTCAAATGCATTTCCAAGAGCATATGTGATCAACACCACAGCCGCAAAAGTCACAATAGTCGACACCGCCGCAGATACCGACGTTCTCTTAACACACGAGAAAAATACACCTATACTGCCAATATATATGTCGATAAATAATATCATCAAAACATATTTAAACAACGCCGTCCACTCCAGACCTCCCACAACAAAGGATACTGCAAGAAAAGGGAGTGTTGCTATCACATACATAAACGTAGTCACCATTGCAGAAAACAGCTTGCCTGCCACTATAGAAAACGGTTTTATCGGTGTAGTAAGCATAATGTCAAGAGTCTGTCTCTCCCGTTCACCTGAAACGGACGTAGATGTGATGATAGGCATAATAAGACCAATTATACCTATCTCACACATTGCAAGCACAGGAAACATACCGGCAATATTTGCATAATATGCCTGATACATTTCTCCTCTGTTTATCAAAAATATCGTGATAACAATAAAAGAAAACAAGATGTTTATAAGTGTTATGGTCATTGCCATCTTCGAATTCCGCGAATTTACCAGAACATCTTTTTTCAGTATGGGATTAACGGACAGTTTTACAATCATTGCTGCCACCTCCTGTTATCTCTAAAAACAAAGACTCCAGATCCCCTCTGTCTCTGTAGAACTGATGAATATGGACGCCGTTGTCCACCAGACTTCTCAGTAATTCCGAATCACGTTCCCTGCTTCCAGTATAATATACAAATATCTCATCGTCCCTGACTATTATACGATCCACATCAAATCGTTCCTTGATGATAACCGATATACGATCCATAGATGTCTCCGCACTCATACCAAGCATATACCCTTTTATCCGCACAGGTGACATTGCATCACTGTGATCAAGAATCTCATCAACATTGCCGCTTGCCACCATTCTGCCATGATCAAGCACACCTATACTGTCACACATCTCAGACAACTCTGGAAGAATATGTGAACTTATCATGATAGTCTTTCCCATGGCTGACAGTCTTTTTAACAAATTCCACATCTCAACCCTGGACCTTGGATCAAGTCCCGACCCCGGTTCATCAAGTATAAGGAGCTCCGGATCATGAATGAGAGAACGTGCCACACACAATCTCTGTTTCATACCACGGGACAAACTGTCCACAAATGCTTCATGTTTGTCCTGAAGATTCACCAGTTCAAGCAGCCTCTCCGAAGCATCAACCACATCAGCCTTTCTCATGCCGTACATGGAACCATAAAATTCCATATATTCCATAACCTTAAGGTTATCATATACTCCAAAAAAATCAGGCACATATCCTATAAGTCTCTTAACTTCAGCAGGACGTTTCAACACATTCACACCATCTATAACAACATTTCCCGATGTCGCTTTTATAAGACCACACATAATCCTCATAGTGGTTGTTTTCCCCGCTCCATTCGGACCCACAAATCCAAAGATATCTCCCTTATTGATATGGAAATTCACATGATCCAATGCCAGAAATCTGCCGTACCTCTTAGTCAGTTCTTCTATTTCCACCATTATCCGGCACACCTCCTCTGGCTGTTATCTCAGGGAGATAGCTATCGTAATAATAGTCTCCCTGTTGCGGTGCAATAAATCTGAAATTTATGACTCCATCTGTCAGATATTTGTCAAGTTCCATGCCATTTAACACTGTATCTCCATTTGAAAATACCACGTCATAATCACCAGTTTCATTATTCAACGCCTTGACAACAACTCTCGATCTCCCGCTTCTATTTTCAATGCAATCAAGTTCTTTGATATCGTCACCTACATTAAATCTGACTGTTATGTCAACTTCATCTGAATACATCATGAAATCATCTGTATCATAATCAGACTGACTATATCTATAATCCGCCATATCGTAAATGTTGTTATAATAAACGCCATCAGCATCGATATATCTGCCTGCCCCAAAGCTATACACAGCATATGTTCCATAATTCTCCATACCGTCTCCGGCAATCTTAGTATCACGATCTATGCTTCCCCAGACAGCAATTTTGCCTTCATTTGATTTATCCACATTGTACATACCGAGCAAATACTCAATATAACTGTTTCTTGCCATAAGAGAAGCTATATCTTTATTGTCAATGTAATTCTTTCCGTATCTGAACTCATAGTACGACTTCATGGCGTCATAATAATACCCCCTCTGAAGTCTCATATTCTCAGCCTTATCTATAGAAACTGATTCTCCGGAAGCAAGTTTATCCACGCAGTAGTAATACACGCCTCCAACGACCACCAGATTACATATGTCATAATCTGTATTGTTTGTGACAGTTCCCTCAAATCCATCAGCATATAATACGATATCGCTGTCTATCTTTCCTATGTCGTTTTCTGATTCCCCTGATGCACTGATATCAACGCTCTCAAACGGTTTTGTGCAATGGTAATTTATATCAGTACCATCATCGGACATCATTTTCTCCAATTTATAATTTTCTGATGATGTACTGTTAAGCTCTGAGTTTACTCCATCTACATGCACATCAAGAAATTCATTGTCAATATGAAGTTTGGAATCACCACTCTTTGCACCAATTATATATGAATAAATATTCTCACGCTTTACATCGCCGCTTATATCCGCAGCCACAAATGAAAGGTTCACCGGTTCAGAGACTCTGTATCTAAGGCTCACAATATATATAGCCAATGTCCCCAGAATCGCAAGCACCGGCACACACACCCATATCAGTTCCTGCCTCTTCCTTCGTTTGAGCACAATATAGACAACCGGACCACTGAGCAGAGTATACACACAAAGAATTACCACTATCAATACCGCCGAAGGCTTTTCTTTCTCATTCACACCAACTGCGGTATCAAACCCCAGCGAACTTCCAGCATCATAATAATTCCTGAGCACGTTGTCACAAACAGCACCGGTGAGCCCTTCTTCAAATATTCTTCCTGCCACAGCTTTTTGACCTTGTACACCCGCCGCAAGGGATTCACCCAGAGAATAAGGCACAACAACAGCCCTTCCTTTGCCGATATTCTTTATGTATATCGGAGCGGAATCACTTATATCTGCCACCTCACTGCCACCGTTCATCTCAAACTGCGTTACATTCAATGATTGCTGCTCTGCTATAACCTTACCTGATCCATCTTCAAATGATACATCTCTCAGTTCTGTCCCAATCGCACTGCAGCCAACAACACCATTCGCAAACCTGTGAAGAACTTTATCTCCATTTTTTCCGAGAGAGAGAATCAATGTTCCACCATCATACATCCAGGACATCATGGCACTATACTGATCATCAGACAGCTTCGCAGTATCATAATCATCAATCAATATATATTCAAGTGCATCAAGTCCAATCTCTGAAGCTGGCAGATCTGTCTCCGTAACATTTATACGATCCACATCTACAGTATCTGCATAACAGTCAAGCTGCAATTCATTTATATATCTGAGTTTATCAGTACTGTCACTAAGCACCGCCGTCATGATCGTCATATCATCATTTGCAATACTGAGCATGTCATTCTCAGAATACACCACTTCACCGGACTTATCAGCAAGCTCAACCTTAACCTTGCCTGATCCAAGAGTGTCAACACAGAATTCCAGTTCCGTTTTTTCCCCTGCAGGCACAGATACTTTGCGTGATAACTTGAGTGACTGAGTTGGATACATATCTGTATCAACAGGGCACACCGACACCGTACCGTCAAAATACTCCTCACATGAAATTGCGAGTCTGATGACGCTGCCTTTCTCATACACAGCATATCCATCTATTCCATACTCAAAATCCACTTTTATATTCGGATTCCTGTCAACAATATTCTGTTCTACCCTGCCATAAGATTTATCCGCATCAGTTCCGGCAGATACAGGAGTAATCATACTGCAAAGCAGCACAAAAGCTACAACGCATCCACCTAAAAGCTTTGAACCGTTCATATCTCTTTCCTTCCAAATACCGCATTTTATCACTAAAAATATAATAAGTTGTGTGCATTGAATACGCAACTTACACTTTCTTAAGAGGCTTAATAAGTGCAAAAAAATATCATATACGACACATGCCGTATATGATATCTATGTCTGTTCATCAGCCACACAGCTTTACAGCTATATAATCCGACAATATAAATCTTTTAGCTGAAATAAACTACCTCTTCCTTTGGCGCACCTGTAAGGGTTACTTTCTCTGCTGTGAGAACTGGTCCTTCTCCGTCAAAATCAGGATAATATTCATAACCTATCTTTGCCGTCACATCAACCCACTGTCTGTCGACAAGATTCTTTGCTCCCGGATAATAACATTTGAATCCGACAAACTGTATATCCTCAACACAACATGTCATGGCAAACCTGCCTGGAACAAATGCGTTGTTTCCATACTGCTTTGGTCTGAATACCATGGCCTTGAAGTGGATTCTCTTGCCATCGTATCTCTCCTTCATATCAGATGCATCAACATACCAGATTCCGAAATCATCATCCGGCAGTTCTATCACATCCGCATTCACATCATATGGCAGATCCTCCGGTTCATTTGTCTCAGGAGCTATCGACCCATCCTTCATCTCAAATATGATCTGTGCCCTTCTATTCACGGCCTTTATAGATCTTCTCCACTCAGGTATTCTGGAGTTCTCATCACACCTGTTGAAGATAACCATGTCAGCGCTGTTGAACTGCTCTACCATGGTTGCCTTCATATTCTGTGAGTACACATCATATGTCTCTGCATTTACAAATGAGATTACCTGGACCACGGTCCACCCCTTTGGAACACGTATCTCAAATATCTTGTCAAGCTTCCACATTCCGTTGTACTCGATCATGACCTGTTCAGGATTATATTTGTCCTGAAGATCAAGAAGGTGATCTGTGGTAAGCTGATCTTCCTCTATAAACTCAGTATCTATGTTTGCCTTTTTAAGTGCATCCAGGTCATACTCTTCCTCTCCATCCTCACATACGAGAAGAAGCGTCTTTGCACCGCCTGTGAATCCCCTGTCAAGCAGAGTCTCCTTGGCAAATGTTGTCTTGCCGCTCTCAAGGAATCCCATAAACACATATACCGGTATCTCTTTATTCTGACGTCCCATCATATAAACTCCTTATCTTAGAACCACCTGCTAGACCTCGAACAGCTGTGCAAGGTCGTCCTCCTTAAGCTTGCTTCCTATTACACAGAGCTTTCCTGTGATATCAGCCTTGCCCTTTCTGATCTCAAACTCACCCGGTACAAGGTCAAAGTACAGCCACTCACCTGCATCGCCAGGAACAATACCCTTCGCTCTGAGGATGACACCATACTTCTCTGTGTCAGCCAAAGTGTCAAGAATCTCTCTGAGTTTGTCCTCATTGTACTTGTGAGGTGTCTCCTTGCCCCAGCTTGTAAATACCTCATCTGCGTGATGATGGTGGTGATGATCATGACAGCCACATGTGCACTCATCGCCGTGGTCGTGATCATGATGATGCTCGTGTTCGTCGTGGTCATGATGATGCTCATGATCGTCGTCGTGATCATGATGATGCTCGTGTTCGTCGTGGTCATGATCATGTTCATGATCGTCGTCGTGATCATGATGATGGTGATGATCGTGACAGCCACATGTACATTCATCGCCGTGATCGTGGTCATGATCATGTCCCTTTTTAGCCTCATCCATCATGGTCTCCTCAAGGGACTTGTAATTCTGCATAGCTTCTCTGATGGCTGCACCGTCAAGCTCATCCCATGGTGTTGTGATAATGGTTGCATGATCGTTCTTCTCTCTGATCATTGCTACAGCCTTCTCTATCTTGTCCTGGGATGCAGTCTGTGTTCTGCTCAGGATGATGGTGTTTGCACTCTCTATCTGATTATTGAAGAACTCGCCAAAGTTCTTCATATAAATCTTAACCTTTGACACATCTGCAACTGTTGTGTAGCTGTCCAGCTCAACATCAAGATCCCCTGATACATCCTTTACCGCCTTAATTACATCAGACAGCTTGCCTACTCCAGAAGGCTCAATAATGATCCTGTCTGGTGTGTAATCTGTAATAACCTGCTTAAGTGCAGTACCAAAATCCCCAACCAGTGAACAACAGATACAACCTGAGTTCATCTCTGTGATCTGTACTCCGGCATCCTTCAGGAAACCTCCGTCAATTCCAATCTCACCAAACTCGTTCTCGATAAGAACCAGCTTCTCGCCCTTAAATGCCTGCTCAATAAGTTTCTTGATCAATGTTGTCTTGCCAGCTCCAAGGAAACCTGAGATAATATCAATCTTCGTCATTTATATCACTCCTTATCAATTATATATTAAGCTCTGCAACGGCTGTCGCAGAGCTTTGATATCCTACATATATCTGTATAGCCATCTGATATCTCTCCGACATCGTAATGGATTATACTCGATTATTTTACTTTTTGCAAGAAACCACATCACTTCATATGAACATCCATCTGATTAAATGGAATCTCAATGCCATTCTCATCAAATGCTTTCTTGAGTTTCCACATGGCATCCCATTTGGCATCAAAAAATTTCTCTATAGTGGCATAGAACTTTACATATATATTGATCCCACTATCGGCAAACTCATCTATATAGAAGATAACCTGCTCATCCTTTAGAAAACCGTCCACATCCTTGATAGTCTCAAGAGTAACCCTCTTGACCTTCTCCATATCCGAGTCATATGCTACGGAAAACGGAATCTCAACTCTTCTCATATCATGCTCAGTTACATTCACAAGGGATGTATTGGATATATTACCATTCGGTATGACAACCGATTTATTGTCCACTGTTATCAACCTTGTATAAAATATATCTATGGACACAACAGTTCCCTCACAGTGGGTATTGTTCTCAACTATATAATCTCCAACCCTGAATGGTTTCAGTATAAGTATCAGCAGACCACCTGCAAGGTTCGACAGGCTTCCCTGAAGCGCAAGTCCAAGGGTAACGCCCGCCGTACCGAGTATAGTTATAAATGACGTGATCTGGAATCCAACGATGCTCGCCGCCGTGAGCACTATGAGCACATTCAGAATGATCTTGACCGCCGATATAAAAAATCCTGCAACACTTTGATCAAGTTTTGACCGTTCAAAACTCTTGCGCAATATCCTCAATAGAAGTTTCACCAGTTTGAAGCAGACGACCATGAATATCACTGCCACAACAACACTTCCCAGTTTAGACATACACCAATCTGTAAGTTTCTGAATATAACTTCCTATGATTCCCACCTGATCAGACGCCTCCTGAACCGCATCCTGCACGACATTCTCAGTGCTTAGTGCAGTCGTATCTGCCAGCCATCCGGGTGCTGTTTTATCTGAAACACTAATTATATTGTCAAACAGATTCATATATCATATCCTCCTGCGTCATCATCAGCACCGATCTTCAAGCTAAAAGATATCATCTCATACCAAACACTGCAAACGACAATGCAGGCGCTGCTATCTCTATAACTCCATTCTCTTCAGTCTTATATCCTTTATTATTATTTCCCTCTCCGCCAAATTTAACATTATCACTGGAGAAAATCTCTTTGTATTTTCCCTGTTTTTCAACGGACAGCTTGAAATTTCTGACATCCTTCAGTCCAAAGTTACACACGATATAGAGATTATCTGAATCTTTCTCTCCGTGTCTCACAAACGACATAACCTGTCCGTCCTGGACAAATGCAATGTCCTGATGCATATTTGCACTGTTAAGCGTGCTATTACTATTATATAATTTGTTGAGTTCCTTCACATACTTCTGAAAATAACTATTCGCATCAAAATCCAGAACAGACCAATCAACAGCAGTTTTGCCATCAAAACCTGCGAAACCGCCAAGTTCCTGACCCATAAATGTAAGTTTTCTTCCAGGCAGGCTCATAAACATACCGAAAAGCACACGGAGATCAGCATATTTATCTTCATATCCGCCCGGCATCTTCGATGCATAACTGCCTCTCTCATACGAAACTCCATCATGGCTCAGCGGCCACGTAGACTTATCTGCCTCGTTAAATGTTATTCCACATGTGTAGTCAGCAAAATCCCCCCTGTTGGCAGGTGGTATCATCATATAGTCCGTGATCCTGTCAACTGCAATGCTGTTCCATGACATTCCAACCATGACATCCTTATATCTGTCACCGGTCACTGATCTGAATCTTTTCACAAGCTCTGCATTCTCAAGCCTTATTCCATCGAGGTGATAAGTATCTATCCAATATGACAGGCAATCTACGTCATCCACAGAAACCATATCCATGATCACACCTATGCCCTTACTGTGGAGGTGATCGACCATGGCCATGAACTCTGCAGGCGAACCAAATCTTGATGTAGGTGCAAACATTCCAACTGTGTCATATCCCCATCCATTATCATCTCTGTACTCCATAAGAGGCATGAACTGAATATAATTGTATCCCATGGATCTGGCATAAGCAGCCACATCCCTGCCAAACTGAACGTATGTGATCTTCTGTCCATCTGCAGGAGACTTCCACGTAGGCATATGCACCTCATATATGTTCACACAGCCATCACATTTCCTGTTCTCCATATAATGCTGATCAGACCACTTATAACTGAGCTCTGTCAGCATCGATGCATTTCCTGGTGCAACCTCATATGCAACTGCATAAGGATCTGCAAATATATCAATGTCACCATCTCTGTATAATGCCTCGAACTTGTATCTGGTATTCATCAGATCACCTGGTATAAACAGTTCGAATATATCCGTATAATCAATCTTTCTCATAGGATTGATGCGCCCATTCCATCCATTGAAATCTCCGACGACACTCACCCTGACAGCTCCCGGCATATTCATGCAGAATGATGTTCCATAAGCACCGTCCAGAGCGATCTGTCTGGCGCCAAACAATTCCTTCACATGGAAACCCGACTCAATATCATCATCACCACGCACAACATCCATAACCTTCGCCAGATCAACGCTGTATCCAAATGAATACGGATCATAGACCAATCTGGTCTCCTTGTCCTCTCCAGACTCTCCCCACACTTTTCGTGTAATTCTGAGCCTGTAAGAAAATTCACCGCTGTTTTCTATCTTAACTGTGAAAAATCCCTTTGCTCCGGTCTCTGACATAGGAAACTCGGCATCATCTCCGATTCTTACCACAGTCACTTCCTCTGCATCAGGATAATACGCATTCACATAACAGTCATCAAGACAGCAATGCATTCCGAGTATATGGTGCGGATTGCCGTGCGTTCCCCTGGCAATAGCTGCTATCTCTTCTGACTTTAATACAAAAATCTCCATAAAACCTTCTCCTAGTTCATCAAATTACAACTGATCATCTAACATATCAGTCAGATCATAACAAGTTATCCCCCCTGAAATACCTGTTACAGTTCGTGGATAAAAATTCCACTTCTGAGCTTTGGCTCAAACCACGTTGACTTAGGCGGCATGAGCAATCCTGCATCCGCTATATCAAAAAGTTCAGTGATGGATGTCGGATACATTGAAAATGCCACCGCCATGTCTCCATCAACCAGTCTTTCAAGTTCAGAAAGTCCTCTGATTCCGCCGACAAACATGATTCTCTGATTTGTCCTCGGATCATCTATACCGAGTATCGGAGCCAATACGTTGTCCTGAAGAACTGATACGTCCAGTCTTCCAACAACATCGCCCGGGACTACCCCAGCTTTCACATCAAGCCTGTACCATCTTCCTGACATATACATACCCATCTGTCCCTTGACAACAGGCTCCACAGGCACCTCGCTCTCTGTTACGTCAAATACTTTTCCCAGCTCTGCCATAAACTCAGCTTCTGTGTAGCCATTCAGATCCTTTACCACACGGTTATATGGCATGATCATAAGCTGGTCATGAGGAAACAACACTGACAGGAAATAATTAAACTCCTCATCTCCTGTATATCCAGGATTCTTCTCCCTTATGTGAAGTCCCGCCTTGACAGCAGATGCTGCCCTGTGATGTCCATCAGCAATGTATATGTCATTCACACCGGCAAACGCATCCCTGATGGTATCTATATCCTTCTGGTCATCTATGATCCATACATTGTGTGTAATTCCATCCGGCGATGTAAATCCATATAACTTCTCACCGCTCTTTACCCTGTCTATTATCTCATTCACCTGATCTATTGATCTGTATGCAAGGAATATAGGACCTGTCTGTGCACCACATGCCTCAACATGTTTTATACGATCTATCTCCTTATCTTCCCGGGTATTCTCATGCTTTTTTATAACTCCATTTATGTAATCATCTATTGCTGCACACGCAACAAGACCTGTCTGATGTCTGCCATCCATGATAAGCTCATAAATATAATAGACTGGTCTCTGCTCCTTGACGTACGTTCCGTCATCTATCATCTCTTTAAGCAGCTGACCAGCCTTATCATATACACATGGAGCATATGTATCTACGTCCGGTCCAAAGGATGTCTCAGCTCTGTCCACTTTCAAAAATGATAACGGTTCACGCTTAACCTCTATCTCTGCTTCCTGACGGTTATACACATCGTATGGCAGGGCAGCTACTCTGCCCGCAACATCTGGTCTTGGTCTATAGGCTCTAAAACTTCTGATTGTTGCCATATTCATTACTCCTGTCAAAATATTTTATTGTATATGCAGATATGAGAATATGCATACCTACAAGTTAATCCACACAAATACTATCCCCTTACAGCCTTTACGACCTTCTTTATAGAATCCTCATACTCTTCCTCTGATGAATTCTCAAATATAAAGAGATCCTTGATATTCGTAGGTGGGTTGAAGTTCTGGCTGTTTATATACTCATCCCAATGCTCAAGCTTCCATGTATCTCTGTCCGATGCTCTCTTGATCATTCTCTCATGACATACATCTTTTCTTGTATTTACCCAGATAACAAAGAGCTCCGCATCCTTCTCTGCAAGCTTTGCACGAAGATTTGCAAGGTACTCGTCATCTCTGATCTCCTCAGTGAAAGGCGCGTTGATGAGAACTGTATCATTGTAATCAAGTGCCTCAAACGCAAGATCAAGTACACAGTAATACTCGTAATCTCTGATCTCCTTCTGGAAGAAATCTGATGAACGGTTGTACTCTTGTCCAGCTACTACAAATATCTGCTTTGAAAGAACGATAAGTGTGTCCTTGTCAAGGTATACACAATTGTGAAGTGCCTTTGCAACCTGCTTTGAAATAAATGTCTTACCGCATGCTGGTGGTGATGTAACTAAAATAAGCTTCTTCATATCTATAAATGCCTCCATGTAAATGAAATCAATTTTTCTAATAGTTTATCACAATTGCTATTTGCTTACAACAATTTTTAAGATTAAAAGATAATAAAGAACGATATCCGACATGCCTCGGAACATATCATAACTATTTTTAGTAAAAAGAACTGCTGCGATCCATCCCCTATACTCAGGTAAATGGATCACAACAGTCTTTATTGTTGTCTATATAGTATTATGTATGTCCATACACATCACATATATGCACTGATTACTTAACAACAATAGTACAACGTGCATACTTTCCGCTTCCATCCTTTGCCTTACAAGTGATAACCACTCTTCCTGCCTTCTTTCCTACAACAACACCACTTGTAGTAACTGTTGCTATTTTCTTGTTGGATGAAGTCCATGTAACTGCCTTATTGCTTGCATTTGCAGGTGTAACGGTTGCCCTAAGTGCAACTCTGCCCCCTTTCTTGATAACTGCTGCAGTCTTGTTAAGCTTGATTTTTGAAACTCTTATCACAGATGTTATCGTACATTTAGCTATGATTCCAGTGCCGTCAGCAGTCTTACATGTGATAACTGCTGTTCCCGGTCTAACAGCCTTAACCACACCTGTTGCACTTACTGTTGCAACCCTCTTGTTTGAAGAAGTCCATGTAACCTTCTTATTGCTTGCAGTTGTAGGTCCTACTATTGCCTTTAAGGTATACCTTGTGCCCTTGACCATTGTCTTCTTTGTAACGCTGAGTCTGAGTGATGTTGCCGGCTGAACAACTGACACAATACATCTCGCATATTTTCCACTTCCGTCAGTTGCCTTACATGTTATTACTGCTGTTCCCTTTGCAACCGCTGTTACAAATCCATTGGTAACTGTAGCTACCTTTGAGTTTGATGTCTTCCATGTAACAGATGTGTTATTTGCATTATCTGGAATTACATTTGCAGCAAGTGAATATGTACCTCCCTTTGAAAGTGTTACCTTTGTGCTATTAAGAGCGATCTTAGTAACAGGCTGGTTAACATTCAGTGTGAATGATGCACGTGTACCGACTCCATCTGATGGAACCGCACTTATCACAACCATACCTCTTCCTATAGCACTTACTGTGCCATCCTTACTTACTGTTGCAACTGATGGGTCTGTAGACGACCAGTCTATATCCAGGCTGTCTGCGTTCTCCGGCAATACTGTATAATCGCATTTGAACTGTGTGCCAACCTTAACTGTCTTCTGCGGTTCAGCAAATGTTATTCCTGTGATCTGCTGACGTACAACAACCTTAAAACTTCTGACTATATCACTGCCGTCCTTTGTCTTTGCTGTGATAGTTACCTCTCCAGGCTTCACACCTCTTACAGATACCATTGTAGGACCACCGCTCACTGTTGCTGTTTCAGTGTCACTTGACTCCCATATAAGGCTTCTGTCACTTGCATCTTCAGGGGTCACACTGACCTCCATAGAGGTTGCTCTTCCAACGTATGTAACCAGCTCGTTCTTTTCAAGTTTGACATCAGCCACAAGTTTTCTGACCTGAATACCCACAGCACGATATCTCTCACTTCCATCAGTAGCTGCTGCTGTGATCATGGCATATCCCTTATCTACTGCTGTGATATTACCATTCTGATCAACTGTTGCCACGCTCTCATCGCTTGATGACCACTTGAGTGTAGTGTTGTCAGCATCTTCAGGTGTAACCTTTGCCACAGCCTGTATCTTATCGCCGACAATAAGCGTGTTTTTCTCCACGCTGAGTTCTACATTCGTTACATTCTGCTTTACAGTGATTGAACACATTGCGAAAAGGTCGTCCGCAAGATAACATGTAATAACCGCTGTTCCCTTCTTCATAGCAGTTACATAACCATTACTTGCAACTCTTGCCACCTCAGGATCTGATGATACCCACTTCTCTGTGTATGTTATTGAACTATCTCCTTCAATATTCACACTGAGCTGAACTGATCTGTCAGTTGGAAGTATCAGTGTACACTCCTCCTGGCTCATGCTTACGCCTGACACCGCTGCAAGAACGGTAACAGTACATTTGCTCTTCAATACGCTTGGATTATCTGCTGCAATACATGTGATATCTGCAGTTCCAGGAGCATGTGCTGTAAGTTTTCCATCCTGATCAACTGATACTATAGAATCGTCACTTGACTCCCATGTCACGTTCTGATTGTCAGCATTTGCAGGGCTGAATGTTGCTGTGAGTGTTGATGTTCTTCCTGCTATCATTGAGAGTGTTCTCTGTGATATCTGGATGCTGTCAACTCTCTGTATAACATTTACCTGTATAACTATCTTGGACTCTGGGTTGTCCTTTGATGTAAAATGAAGATATGCTACGCCAGGTCCAACTGATGTGATCTGACCGTTTCTGAATGAAACAACGTTGCTCGTCACATTATCACAGTTGTCTCTTGAGTCTGATACTACGCATGTATAACCCGCAAACTCAGACTTAACTTCCCCATCTATGTTGTAGAATTTTGCAGACAGATTCTTCATGCTCGCATTAGAATATCTTCCGCATTCCATATTTATGACTGAGTTATCACCATATATTATATCTGTTCCGTCATCGTTCTTGCTGTCCCTGTCTATAAAGCTCATCTTGTTTACAGGGTTATGGCATTCAATGTTTATGTAACCAACAGGTCTTCCGTTAAGGTTTGTGGTTATCTGAGCTGTTCCACCAGCCTTACATGTAAGTTCTCCTGTTTTTGAATTGATAGCTGCAACCTTATTGTTATTTGAACTCCATGTAATATTCTCATGTGTATTGCCAGATCTGTCCTTTGCTGTCAGTGTAGTTGTACTTCCCACAACAAATTTCAGAGTTGAATCACCAGCACTGTGAATGCCGTCATCAAGAGAATACCATACAACCACCCCAAGTGGATTTAGTATATTAAGAGTAAAATCTACTGTACGGGTTCCAATACCACAGAAATACTTGTACTTTATCTCTGTAGAGTCAAGATTTGCTGTGAGATGATAGTTATTGATTGCCCCACCCGTTACTTCATAAGTCATACCATTGTCTTCTCCAAGTGCAAGTCCGGCATAACCTATCGTTGTGTTCTTTCTTCCCAATTCATATACCTGTTTTTTTTCATTCCATGTCTTGATGTCGCTGCTGGCATATACCTTATGGAAGCCATACTTTGTATTGTACGCTGTGAGATCCAGGTCATAGTTAGGTTTGTCAAGTGTAATATCTCTGCTGTTTCCTGTACAACTGAATGAACCACCTTCATCGGAATTCAAAAGCTTCGGACATGTTGATATATCAATACATACAAGTCTGTTCTTGTTCACCTCAAGGACACGAAGATTTTTGTTGTTTGATAAATTTATACTTTCAAGCTTATTGTCACTGACTGTAAGTGTATCAAGAGCAGTGTTCTTGGATACATCTATACTGGTCAGATCGTTACCGTCCAGATTTACATAGCTGAGAGATGAAAGCTTTGTTATATCCATCTCTGTCAGATCCGCATCGGCAGCAGACAAGCTTGTAAGTGCAGTGTTGTTTGATACATTAAGTGAACCAAGTGCTGTGCCATCCACAGTGAGACTTGTCAACGCTTTGTTGTTTGTCACATCAAGTGAATCAAGTTTTGTATTCGCACAATTAAGTATTGAAAGTTTTGGTGTATTTGTTATGTTCAGCTCTGAAAGGTTGTTCGCTGAACAATTGAGATTTTCAAGTGCTGTGTCTCCTGATACATCAAGCTTTGTTATTGAACCAGCAATATTCAGTGATCCGGCATCACAGTATACGTCTTTAAGAGTCGTATGGTTTGACAGATCAAGAGTTGATAGACCAGACATAGCTCTGCAGTATATTGTATCAAGCTGCTGATTCTCTGAGAGATCAAGCGTCTTCAATGAAAGACCGCTCACCCCAAGGTATGTCAGACCTTTCATACTCTTGACGTTTATCTCCTCAAGGTTCGTACCACTTGCATCAAGATGAGTCAGATTATCATAATCTGCAAGAGATGTAAGTCTGGTTATATTGTTACCACTGATGTCCAGATATATAAGGTCATCTGCCTTTGATGGAAGTGTGAGGTCACTCATCATGTTGTTGGACACATCAAGATGTTTCAATTTGGTAAGATTCTGAATGTCCATACTCCTTATACCCTGACCACTACAATTGATACTCGTCAGATTCGTAAACAGTTCTATACCATCAACATATTGAACCGCCTTGTGATCGTAATACGTATCGATATCATGAATATCTATGGATGTGACTGCACTGATCTCATCATCATCCAGATATCCGTCACTGTTCAGATCAAAATTGTCCGATACATACCTTCTAAATGCAGCATCATTGCTGAAGGTATTGTCAATGGACACCCCATCTGCCGCCTGTACCGTTATAGGACCTACGGCAGCCAGTGACTGAACTACCATGGCTGTGCTTATAACTGCTGACAGCCACTTTCTCCCTTTTCTCATATTCTACCTCCCTTAATCTCATATGCGACTTTGTTTTACGCATATGTATATATTTATAGATATTACAATATTAGTACAATCTTTTGTGCACTGTCAACAAGATATTAACAAAATAAGCCTGTTTCGATGGCGATTGATATATCTCTTATCACATCCATCAAAACAGGCTTATTTATATGTAATATTCCACCTTTAAAATGGAATATTACTTCTTTGTGATATATCCCTTAGCCTTCAGAAGCTCTGCACAGAGAACCGCACCACCTGCAGCACCTCTTACAGTATTGTGTGAAAGGCCAACGAACTTCCAGTCATATACTGAATCCTCACGGAGACGTCCAACGCTTATACCCATACCGTTCTCAAAGTCAACATCCAGAGATACCTGTGGCCTGTTGTCCTCCTCAAGGTACTGGATGAACTGCTTTGGTGCACTTGGAAGGTTCAGTTCCTGAGGTGCGCCCTTGAAGCTTGTCATAGCCTCGATGAGCTGCTCCTTTGTAGGGTTCTTTCTGAACTTTACAAATACAGTTGCTGTATGTCCGTTGAGAACCGGAACTCTGATACACTGGCTTGTGATGGTGATTCCCTCTGCAGGTACGATTACACCATTCTCCTTGTCTACCTTACCCCAGATTCTGAGCGGTTCCTTCTCTGACTTCTCTTCCTCACCGCCGATATATGGAATGATATTGCCAAGCATCTCAGGCCAGTCCTTGAATGTCTTGCCTGCTCCTGAAATTGCCTGATAAGTGCTTACGATCACCTCGTATGGCTCAAATGGCATCCATGCTGTGAGTACAGGTGCGTAGCTCTGGATTGAACAGTTAGGCTTAACTGCAACAAATCCTCTCTCTGTTCCAAGTCTCTTCTTCTGGAACTCTATAACCTCTGCATGATCTGCATTGATCTCTGGAACCATCATAGGAACATCAGGAGTCCATCTGTGAGCTGAGTTGTTTGAAACTACAGGAGTCTCTGTCTTGGCATAAGCCTCCTCTATAGCCTTGATCTCATCCTTTGTCATATCTACTGCTGAGAATACAAAATCTACTGTGGCAGCGACCTTCTCCACCTCATTGACATTGTATACTACAAGCTTCTTAACTGCCTCAGGCATCGGTGTATCCATCTTCCATCTGTCACCTACTGCCTCTTCATATGTCTTTCCTGCACTTCTTGGGCTGGCTGCAACTGTAACAACCTCAAACCAAGGATGGTTCTCAAGAAGTGAGATAAATCTCTGACCTACCATACCTGTTGCGCCAAGGATACCTACCTTTAACTTGTCACTCATCTTTCTTCTCTCCTATCTGTTTTTATATGACTCTTACCTTTACTACTCCCTCGATTGCTGAGAGCTCTGCGATGTCGTCTGCTGTTGGCTCTACACCGATATCAAGGATTGAATATGCATAATCACCCTTTGCCTTGCTGATCATTCCTGATACGTTGCCACCCTTCTTGGAGAATACTCCTGTGAACTGGGTGAGCATGTTAGGAATGTTCTTGTGGCAGATTGTAACTCTGGCTACATCACTGCACTGTCCCATGTTGACATTTGGATAATTTACAGAATTCTTGATGTTTCCATCGTTGATATATGACTTGATCTCCTTACAAGCCATAACTGCACAATTGTCCTCTGACTCTGCTGTTGAAGCTCCAAGATGTGGGAATGCTACAACGTTCTTGTAACCTGCTATGGCCGGGTTAGGGAAGTCTGTCATATACTTTGCAACCTTGCCCGAGTCGAGTGCCGCCTTCATATCCTCATCGTTGACCAAAACGTCTCTTGCGAAGTTGAGGATCTTAACGCCATCCTTCATCATTGCAAATGCATCTGCATTGATCATGCCCTTTGTGCTGTCAAGTGCAGGAACATGAACTGTTATATAATCACAATCTCTGTAGATATCCTCTACATTTGTGATGTGCTTTACATCCTTTGAAAGTCCCCATGCTGCATCTACTGACACATATGGATCATATCCGTATACCTGCATACCGAGCTTAAGTGCAACATTTGCAACTTTTGCTCCGATGGCGCCAAGTCCGATTACACCGAGCTTCTTGCCGAGGATCTCATTGCCTGCGTAGTTCTTCTTCTGCTTCTCCACCATCTTGGCGATATCCGCCTCAGCGGCATTGTCCTTAACCCAATTGTAACCGCCAACAAGGTCTCTTGAAGCCATGAGAAGCGCTGCTACTACAAGCTCCTTAACACCGTTTGCATTTGCTCCCGGTGTGTTGAATACTACGATACCCTTCTCAGCGCACTTATCAAGTGGAATGTTGTTGACACCCGCACCTGCACGGGCTACTGCCAGAAGGTTGTCTGACAGCTCAAGATCATGCATTGATGCACTTCTGACAAGAACTGCATCTGCATCTGCGAAATTGTCTGTTACTTCATATGTATCAGGTAAAAGTTCCATACCGCATGCTGCGATAGGATTTAAGCAATTAATCTTTACTGACATGTCTTTTTCTCCCTTTTCTGTGACACAGGTAATTGTATGATCACATACTGCAAACTTTACGATCACCCGCCACTATCTATATCGTCTTCTACTATGTAATACTTAATATTACTTGTTCTCTGCCTCGAACTTCTTCATGAACTCTACAAGCTTCTCAACGCCCTCGATCGGCATTGCGTTGTAGATAGATGCTCTCATACCACCTACTGTTCTGTGGCCCTTGAGGTTGACAAATCCTGCCTCTGTAGCCTCCTTGACGAACTTGGCATCAAGATCTGCGTCTCCTGTTACAAATGGTACGTTCATGAGTGAACGGTCTTCCTTTACTACAGTTCCCTTGAAGAGCTCTGAGCTGTCGAGGAAATCATAAAGAATCTTAGCCTTTTTCTCGTTGTGAGCCTTCATAGCCTCAAGGCCGCCCATCTCCTTAACCCACTTGAATACCTTGCCACAGATATAGATACCGTAGCATGGAGGTGTGTTGTAGAGTGAGTCTGCATCTGCCTGGGTCTTGTACTTGAGCATGGTTGGTGTAAATGGCATAACGTCATCTCTGATGAGATCCTCACGGATGATAGCCACTACAACACCAGCAGGACCAACGTTCTTCTGTACACCAAAGTAGATCATACCATAATCCTCAACATTTACAGGCTGTGAGAGAATGTCTGATGACATATCTGCAACGAGTATCTTGCCCTTTGTGTTAGGAAGTGTGTGGTATGTTGTTCCATATATAGTATTGTTATGACAAATGTATACATAATCAGCATCGTCATCGATTGAAAGATCTGAACAGTCTGGGATATATGAGAAAGTCTTGTCTGCTGATGATGCAACTGCAACTGCCTTTCCATATTTCTTTGCTTCTTCGTATGCTTTCTTTGCCCACTGACCTGTAATGATGTAATCAGCTACACCATTCTTCATAAGATTCATTGGAATTGCTGCGAACTGCTGAGAAGCTCCTCCCTGAAGGAAAAGCACCTTGTAGTTGTCAGGTATATTCATGAGATCTCTGAGATCCTTCTCTGCCTCTTTGATGATATTGTCGAAGGCTTTGGACCTGTGGCTCATCTCCATTACGCTCATGCCTGTTCCCTTATAATCAAGCATTTCTTCTGCTGCCTCTTTTAATACCACCTCAGGAAGAACTGAAGGGCCTGCTGAAAAGTTATACACTCTTGCCATTTTTGTTATCTCTCCTTCTTTGATTTTGTGACGATAATTTTGCTTTAAGCTGAATGCACTTGTGATTGGCTGTATATGACATTCTTCGGAACGCTCCCGCTCGTCTACTCCTGCAGCGGTACTAAGGTGCTGCTTACGCACCACCTCTGGTATCGCCCCCTCCCTACGGTCGGCGGCATGTCGTCGGTGCATAAAAGAATGTGTCTTCGACACATTGGCACCGACTAAGGACCGGCGGAGTAGAATGTCCTTCGAATGGCATATACAACCAATCACAAGCAATTTATTCTTTCTAGCAAAATTATCTGGTTGTGACTTAATTAAATGTGTGCGAGATAATCTATTAACAAAAATGTCCTTCGTTCCCATTTATATTAAAATTCTGACTTATCTTTGTTCTTTTGGTGTATCCCGCTTGCGATTTTCAAGTTTTTCGGTTCAAAATCTTATGTTTTCAAGTAATTTAACTTTATTATCGCTTATATCCCTGTACTATAGCACTCTTTTCGCCTGTCGGCAAGTGGGGATTATATATAAAGGCACCATATTTATGTATGTATCCACACAAATATGGTGTCTTTTCGTCTTTTGTCGGCGTATATATTACATATCATCCTCTGAGAAACAGGTGTCGATGGCTGCTCCCGGAGCTACCATTGGCCATACCTTGTCGTCTCCCGCTATTGTTACATCTATTACTACTGGTCTGCCTGCTGTCAGGGCTGTCTTCATTGCTGCCTCGAACTCATCAAGTGTGTTGGCTCTGATTCCAATTGCACCAAGTCCCTCTGCTACCTTGACGAAATCTACTGAATCGTCAAGCACAGTATTGGAATATCTGTGGTCATAGAACAGTGTCTGCCACTGTCTTACCATTCCAAGTACATGGTTGTTCAAAACTACCTGGATGATAGGCACGTTGTATCTTGCCGCTGTTGCTATCTCGTTCAGATTCATTCTGAAACATCCGTCTCCGGCTATGTTGATGACTGCCTTGTCAGGTCTGCCATACTTTGCACCGATAGCAGCGCCAACACCGTAACCCATGGTTCCAAGTCCGCCTGATGACAGAAATGTCCTAGGCTCCTTGAATGTATAGTTCTGAGCTGCCCACATCTGATGCTGTCCGACATCTGTTGTGATGATCGCATCACCCTCTGTAAGCTCGTAGATCTTCTTGATAGCTGCAGGTCCGTTCAGTGTGTCAAAGCTGTACACGTCAGGATTCTGCTTCTTGAGATCTTCAATCTCAGACATCCATGTCTTGTTGGACTGTGCTGCAAGCTTGCTGTTGAGAATCTTCAGAACCTCCTTTGCATCGCCAACTATGCTGGCATTTGTAGGGATGTTCTTGTCTATCTCAGCAGCATCTATATCTATATGTATGATCTTTGCATTTGGCGCAAACTTGGATGCGTTTCCGATAACTCGGTCTGAGAATCTGGCACCAACAACGATCACAAGGTCTGCCCTTGACACGCCGAGGTTTGACACCTTGGTTCCGTGCATACCGATCATGCCTGTATATCTCTCGCTTCTTCCGTCAAATGCACCTTTACCCATAAGTGTATCGCACACAGGTGCATCCACTTTATCTGCAAATTCTGCAAGCTCTGCTGACGCGTCAGAGATGATGCATCCGCCGCCCGCCATGATAAATGGTCTTCTTGAAACCTTGATCATCTCAAGGACCTTGTTCACATCCTCCTCGCGGATTGTGTCTGTCTTTCTCTCGATGACTTCCGGTGTCTCTGGTATATACTCTGTCTCCGCTGCGGTTACATCCTTTGTTATATCCACAAGCACCGGGCCAGGTCTTCCGCTCTTTGCGATCTTGAATGCACGTCTGATGGTCGGTGCAAGATCATCTATGTGCTTCACGATGAAGCTGTGCTTGGTGATAGGCATAACAACTCCTGCAATGTCTACCTCCTGGAAGCTGTCCTTACCGAGCATATTTACGCCTACGTTTGCTGTTATAGCTACAACGGGAATAGAATCCATGTATGCAGTTGCTATACCTGTTACAAGGTTAGTGGCACCCGGACCTGATGTGGCCATACATACTCCGACCTTGCCTGTAGCTCTGGCGTATCCATCTGCCGCATGGGCAGCGCCCTGCTCATGTGATGTGAGCACATGGTTGATCTCATCCTGGTGCTTGTAGAGGGCATCGTATACGTTGAGGATAGTTCCTCCTGGATAACCGAACACGGTGTCAACGCCCTGTTCTTTAAGGCACTCTATAACAATTTCAGAACCTGATATCTTTGACATTATTATCTTCTCCTTCTTTTTCTCTCATATCGTAAAGATAATTGTGAAACATGTAGATTATGAACTTCTTAGATATTTTAGCCTACCAATCGGAGGTCGCTCCCGCTTAACTTAGCCTGCAGCGGTACTAAGATGCCGCTGTAGCGCCATCTAAGGACCGGCGGCTGCGTATTCCCCCGATTTGGTAAGGCTAAACAATCTCAGTCGTAATCTACATATTTGAATTTCATAATTATCAGCTAGTTCTTTGGCACCTCAAGCACAGCGCCTCTGTTGCCCGATGTAACCATTGCTGCGTATCTTGCAAGGTAGCCTGTTGTAACTCTTGGCTCTCTTGGTGTCCATGCAGCCTTTCTCTTTGCAAGCTCCTCGTCTGAGACATCGAGCTTGATGCTGAGGTTGTTGATATCGATCTCGATCATATCACCCTCCTCAACAAGAGCGATAGGTCCGCCCACGGCAGCCTCAGGTGATACGTGTCCGATGGATGCTCCACGGCTTGCTCCTGAGAATCTTCCATCTGTGATAAGAGCTACTGATGAACCAAGTCCCATTCCTGCTATGGCTGATGTAGGATTGAGCATCTCTCTCATACCAGGACCGCCCTTTGGTCCCTCGTATCTGATGACTACCACGTCACCCTCTACAATCTTACCACCCTTGATAGCTGCGATCGCGTCCTCCTCGCAGTCAAATACCCTTGCAGGGCCCTTGTGAGCCAGCATTTCAGGCACAACTGCTGATCGCTTTACTACAGAGCCGTCCGGTGCAAGGTTACCCTTTAATACAGCCAGACCACCTGTAACTGAATATGGATTGTCCATAGGTCTGATGACCTCAGGATTCTTGTTGACACTGCCTGCAACAGCCTCTCCTATTGTCTTACCTGTAACTGTCATGCAGTCCTTGTTGATGAGTCCTGCATCGGCAAGCTGCTTGATAACCGCATACACACCGCCGGCCTCGTTGAGATCCTCCATGTATGTGTGGCCTGCAGGGGCAAGGTGGCACAGGTTAGGTGTCTTTGCGCTGATCTCATTTGCAAAAGAGATATCAAAGTCGAATCCGATCTCATGTGCTATAGCTGGGAGGTGGAGCATAGAGTTGGTCGAACATCCAAGTGCCATATCAACTGTGAGAGCGTTGATGATGGACTCCTTAGTGATGATATCTCTAGGCTTGATGCCCTTTCTGTACATATCCATAACAGCCATACCTGCATGCTTTGCAAGCTTAAGTCTCTCTGAATAAACGGCTGGAATAGTTCCATTTCCTGGAAGTCCCATTCCAAGAGCCTCGGTCAGACAGTTCATTGAGTTTGCTGTGTACATACCTGAACACGATCCGCATGTAGGACATGTCTTGCACTCATACTCGTATACATCCTCCTCAGTCATGGTTCCGGCTGCATATGAACCTACAGCCTCGAACATACTTGAAAGGCTTGTCTTATTTCCCTTTACATGTCCGGCAAGCATAGGACCGCCAGATACAAATACTGTTGGGACATTTACTCTGGCTGCAGCCATGAGAAGTCCAGGAACGTTCTTGTCACAGTTAGGGATCATAACCAGTGCGTCAAACTGATGAGCTATAGCCATAGCCTCTGTTGAGTCTGCGATCAGATCTCTTGTAACCAGTGAATACTTCATTCCGATATGTCCCATTGCTATACCATCACACACAGCGATAGCCGGGAACATAACAGGTGTACCGCCTGCCATGGCAACTCCCATCTTTACTGCCTGTGCTATCTTGTCCAGGTTCATGTGGCCTGGAACTATCTCATTGTATGAACATACAATACCTACTAATGGTCTCTCCATCTCTTCCTTTGTCATGCCCAGTGCGTTGAACAGAGATCTGTGTGGCGCCTGCTGCATTCCTACCCTAACATTATCACTCTTCATCTTATTCTCCTCCAATAATGGTTCTTTCTATATTCTCTCGCAGATAAGATCACCCATCTCGGAACAGCTTACGAGCTGTGTTCCCTCTGAGTGGATATCTATTGTTCTGTATCCGTCCTTGAGTACCTGCTTTACAGCGTTCTCCACTGCATCTGCCTCTTTGTCGAGGTCAAATGTGTATCTGAGCATCATGGCTGCCGACAGGATGGTTGCTATTGGATTCGCCTTGTTCTGTCCTGCTATGTCAGGTGCTGATCCGCCTGATGGCTCATACATACCGAACTTTGTCTCGTTAAGCGATGCCGATGAAAGCATTCCGATAGAACCTGAGATCATGGACGCCTCGTCTGAAAGGATGTCACCGAACATGTTCTCTGTAAGGACCACGTCAAACTGTGCAGGATCCTTCACAAGCTGCATCGCACAGTTGTCGACGAGCATGTGCTCAAGCTCAACCTCTGGGTAATCCTTTGCCACTTCCTCAACGACCTTTCTCCAGAGTCTTGATGAGTCAAGGACATTTGCCTTGTCAACGGATGTGACTTTCTTTCTTCTCTTCATAGCTATGTCAAATGCTTTGATGGCTATTCTTCTGATCTCGTTCTCATTGTATGTGAGGGTATCAACGGCTGTCATAACTCCGTCAACCTCCTCTGTGTGTCTCTCGCCGAAGTAGAGACCACCGGTGAGCTCTCTCATCATCATCATATCAAATCCACGCTCTGCGATCTCAGCCTTGAGTGGGCAAGCCTCCTTCAGCTCATCATAGAGATTTGCAGGACGAAGGTTTGCGAAGAGGCCAAGTTCTTTTCTGATCTTTAACAGTCCTGCCTCCGGGCGGAGATTTGGAGGGAGCTTATACCATGGTGATGTGGATGTATTTCCTCCGATTGAACCGAGGAGAACAGCATCCTTTGACTTTGCAACTGCCACTGCCTCGTCTGTGAGCGGCACACCTGCCACGTCTATTGAACATCCACCCATGAGAATCTGCTCATAGTCAAATGTATGTCCGAACTTTTTACCTACTGTATCAAGGACCTTCATAGCCTCTGTGACTACCTCAGGGCCGATACCATCGCCTTTTATTACGGCTAAATTACACTGCATTTTCTTATTCCTTCTTTCGATTATTAATTCTTGCTATTTATATAGTTGATGAGGCCCTCACTCTTGATGATCTCCTGCATGAACGGAGGGAATGCCTGACCCTTGAACTCTGTCCCTCTAGTTCTGTCATAGATCATACCACTGTCGAAGTCAATCTCCACATCATCGCCTGCCTGGATAGCCTCAGCAGCCTCAGGGCACTCGATGATAGGAAGTCCGATGTTGATGGCATTCCTATAAAATATTCTGGCAAATGTCTCTGCGATTACACAGCTTATTCCTGAAGCCTTGATGGCTATAGGTGCATGCTCTCTTGAAGATCCACAGCCGAAGTTCTTTCTTGCCACCATGATATCGCCAGGTTTAACACGCTTAACGAAATCCTTATCTATATCTTCCATACAGCTCTTTGCAAGCTCTGCAGGATCTGATGAATTCAGGTATCTTGCAGGGATGATTACATCTGTATCTACGTTGTCACCATATTTGTGTACTGTTCCATGTGCTTTCATAGTCTATCTCCTTTATCTCTACAGAAATTTGCTAAATCAAGCATCCCTGACCTTTGGGGAGCTTTAACATGCTTAGCAAACTTCTTCATATTCTATGTTTTTTATTACAGACCAAGTTCGTCAGGACTGCTGATCTTACCTGTGATGGCTGAAGCTGCTGCTACAGCAGGGCTGGCAAGATATACCTCTGAGTCAACGTGACCCATACGTCCTACGAAGTTACGGTTTGTTGTTGATACAGCTCTCTCTCCCGCTGCCATAACGCCCATATGTCCTCCAAGACATGGTCCGCATGTAGGAGTTGAAACCACTGCTCCAGCCTTGACAAATATAGTCATGAGGCCTTCTTCAATACACTGAAGGTAGATATCCTGTGTTCCAGGGATGACGATAACTCTGACACCGTCAGCAACCTTTCTTCCCTTGATGATATCTGCTGCAATTCTCATATCTGAGATACGTCCATTTGTACATGAACCGATGACAACCTGATCGATCTTGATATCGCCGACCTCGTCGATGGTTCTGGTGTTCTCCGGGAGATGAGGGAAGGCAACTGTCGGCTTAAGCTGTGACAGGTCGATGGTGTACTCTGCATCATATACAGCGTCCTCGTCCGCCTCATACTTTGTATATGACTTTGTGCTGTGCTCCTTCATGTACTCCTCTGTAAGCTCATCTACAGGGAAGATACCGTTCTTGGCACCAGCCTCGATGGCCATGTTTGCAATTGTAAATCTGTCGTCCATGGTAAGGTTCTTGATACCCTCGCCAACGAACTCCATAGACTTGTAAAGTGCTCCGTCAACACCGATCATACCGATGATGTGAAGGATGACATCCTTACCGCTGATCCACTTTGCCTTCTCTCCAACGATGTTGAACTTGATGGCTGATGGAACCTTGAACCAGGCCTTGCCCATCACCATTCCTGCTGCCATATCTGTACTTCCGACACCTGTTGAGAATGCTCCGAGTGCTCCGTATGTACATGTGTGTGAGTCTGCACCGATACATGTCTCTCCTGCTACGATAAGTCCTTTCTCTGGAAGGAGCGCATGCTCGATACCCATTGCTCCGACATCGAAATAATTCTCGATCTCATTTGCCGCTGAGAACTGTCTTACACACTTACAATGCTCTGCACTCTTGATATCCTTGTTAGGTGTGAAGTGATCCATGACAAGTGCTATCTTCTTCTTGTCAAATACTTCCTTCTTGTTGAACTTCTCCATCTCGTGAATTGCGACTGGAGTTGTTACGTCATTTCCTAATACTAAATCCAAATCTGCCTCGATAAGCTGTCCTGCTTCAACTGATGGCAGTCCTGCATGAGCAGCTAAAATCTTCTGAGTCATGGTCATACCCATATTTATAGTCCTCCTATCATTTATTTCTTAATACAAATTCTTACTCTTGATAATATCACTCATCTAGGTATAATTACAATATATAAAAAGAATAGCTATTATAACCTGGAGGAATGTTATGATCGGTAATCTGAACAATTACGTTATATTTCATACAGTTGCCAAAGCCGGCAACATCAGCAAGGCTGCAAACCAGCTCTACATCAGCCAGCCTGCTATCAGCAAATCAATATCCAAGCTTGAGGCAGAGCTTGGCACTGCCCTCTTTTCCAGAAGCTCAAGGGGCGTGGTGCTGACCGAGGAGGGACAGGTGCTCTACGAGTATGTGGAGAGGGCTTTCGATTCACTGAACATGGGCGAGGAAAATCTGAAGAATTACAAGGAGCTCGGCATCGGTCACATAAGGATCGGTGTGAGTACTTCCCTGTGCAAGCACATACTTCTGGACTACCTGAAGGACTTCATAAGAGAAAATCCAAATATCAAGTTCAGCATCGACTGCCACTCAACGATCAACACTATCAAACTGCTCCGAAACGAGGATATCGATATAGGTCTCATCTGCAACACCGAACTTCCAAAGGGGATAGTCTATTCTCCTGTCAGGGAGATCCACGACGTATTTGTGGCAAGTCCAGAATATCTGGACAATTTCTATGAGCGTGCAAATGACAAGGCTCACTATAGTTTCGCTGATGATCTTCCAAACAATATCAAAGGCAACTTCATCCCTCTGCTAAGCTCAGGCCTAACCTCTGCCACAGGCAAGGATGCTCCAGTTCCGAATCATGATGAAAAAAGCAGAGACACCAAACGTTCATCCGGCACCTCTGCTTCTAACACTATTTTTAATTCAATTAACACCGATATCTCCAATATATCAACCGTTGACATCCTTGAGAATTCCAATCTCATGGTTCTCGAAGAGGCCAATGTAACCCGTACCCATGTGGACGAATATCTCCGCTCCCAGGGCATCAGCTGCAGCCAGGTCCTGGAGATCAACAACATGGATCTCCTCATCGACTTCGCCGCCATCGGTATGGGCGTTGCCAGCGTAGTCCGCGAATTCGCCCAGGAACAGCTGGACTCAGGTGTCATCACCGAGCTTCCGCTTGACACTCCTATTCCAAGCAGAACTGTCGGGTTCGCTTACTCCGGGGTGAAGAATCAGAGCACGGCTATGAGGAAGTTTATGGAGTGGGTGGGGGTGTGATCAATTATCAATTACATACTCTTGCATTTGATAAGCACGTTCTTGCCATCAAATGCAAATCCATAATGATATATCTGTGTTGTCGTTATGTTTTCTGACATCAGTTCGGCATCATACCAGGCTTTTACCTTTTCCTTCATGTCTGAAAGACCTGCCAAATCAAGTGCACTAAATACCTCCTGCTCTGTAAATCCAAAGCAGTCTGCATACTCTCCATCCATGAGGAAGACAGCTCTCACGAACTTTCCCATACTTTCTTATCATTTTCTTTGAACGTCATATCAAACGTTCCAAAAGCTTTGTTCCAATTCTATCATCTACCCTGTCAAATGACAACCGGCGTGATCGCAAAGTCTCCTTGAAATCAGTTACCACCTTCGATATTGTTTTTTCTTGTTTTTTCTTCATTGTAGCAGGGAATTAATACAGCTAATTTATCCATTTTATACCTTACAATCTAATATAACATTGCATATTCTATCAACATCGTCTAACCTCAGATCTGCATAGAGCGGCAATGTCAAAACTCTGTTTGCAACACTCCTTGCGATAGGAGTTTCATCCACATTATACTTATTATGAAAACATGCAAATGTATTTGTAAGCGGATAAAAATACTTTCTTGCGCATATATCATTATCCGCAAGTCTGTCAAACACCTCATTTCTGCTCGCCCCAAATGTTCTCTCATCAAACAGAACCGGAAAATATGAATAGTTATATGTCACATCCGGCTGTCTGCTGTTTAACTGTAAGCCTTTGACTTCCGCAAGTCTTTCCATATATCTGTCGTAAACAACTTTTCTCTTGCCAATCTCCGAATCAATATGTCTCAGATTACATATTCCCATAGCTGCGCAGAATTCGTTCATCTTTGCATTTGCACCGACAGCATCCACGTCCTCAGGACCATGTATACCGAAATTTTTAAGTTCATATAGTCTTGCACCGAGCTCTTTGTCACGGTAACACACCGCCCCACCCTCTATTGTATTGAACACCTTCGTCGCATGAAAACTAAAGCATGAGGCATCACCAAAACTACCAACGCTCTCACCTTTATATGTCTCACCGAATGCATGGGCAGCATCATATATCACTTTCAGCTCATACTTGTGCGCAATCCTCTGTATCTCATCTATATCACATATATTGCCATATACATGAACTGGCATTATCGCACATGTCCTGTCAGTTATAAGATCTTCTATCTTGGTGGCATCCATCGTATACGTAACAGGGTCTATATCACAAAAAACCGGCTCAAGGCCATTTCTGACTATCGCATGGGTTGTAGATGCAAATGTAAAAGGAGTCGTTATCACCTCCCCCTGCAGATTCATGGCCTGAAGTGTCATCTCAAGTGCCATGTGTCCGTTTACAAGGAGTTCAACGTTGTCAACGTTCAGATACTTTTTCAATGCATTTTGCAACTCAATATGTTTTTGTCCCATATTTGTAATCCAATGTGTATCCCACAGTGATCGTATCTCCTGCACATATTCATCCATGCCCGGCATGGATGAACGGGTGACTAATATTTTCTTATTCATATTTTCTCTTTTCTTTCGCATTTATGGTTTTACTGCAACTCCAAGTTCTGCCGATTTATACGCCGCATATATGATCTTTGCTGTATCATAAGCCAGATCAAATGAGGATTTCGGTTCCCTATCATAATATATCGACTCTATAAAGTCTCTCATCTCATCAGTATATCCCCTTATAATCTCATCCTCCAAAAAAGGCTTATTCCAACCCGTCTTTGATGGCAGCATCTCCGAAATATATACATCATCCAGTCTATCTTCATCAAGGAAATATGTTTCCATCATATCTGACATAGTCATCTTACAGTTTATAACCGCATCATTACAATACAATTCTACATAATTCTTAGAACCACCTAAAAGCATATCATTAGCCATAATAACAGCCCTCGTGTTATCACTAAACGTAATAATAACTGTTGCACAATCCTCAACATCAATAGGAGTTGCCGCTATATGTCTGTGTTCATATTCAGTAAGCTGCGGTGTAATACGCCCCATGTCTGCAAAAACTGTTTTTACACAAATATCTTTTCCATATGTTTCTGCCTCCACTTTTTTCAACCATAATATTGCCGAAAGTGGATGTGCGCCTGTTCGTATAAATGTTCCACCACCCGTTTTAGACCATTCTCCTGCAACAGGAGAACTTGATCCCTTTAATGATTCCTCACCTTTTGCAAATAGTATTTTAGATTTCTTCTTTCTTATTATCTCAGCAGCTTTAACTATAGCCGGTGCATATACAAAGTTCTCTGCATACATAAACTTCTTACCAGATTTATTGACCAGATCACGGAGTCTATCTAACGACTTTAACAATTCTTCATACATATGTGCTTTAGAAACATTGTCGCCTATTGGTTCTTTATCGCCTGCTTTACCAAAATAACCGCTTAAGGGCTTTTCACATATAACATGTTTTCCAGATTTTAATACCGCTGTGATCATATCATCATGAACATATGGCGGCGTACATATATCTATAACATCTATCTCCGGATCATCCAGTAAGTCTTCCAGCTCAAGACTGGTATTCAAAAATCCATACCGTTTTTTGTATAACTCTAATCTTTCCTGTCGTCTTCCAACAATACACTTGTAACACAACGGCACCTCCGTGTAACGCTGAAGAGCATTCATATGTAACTCTGTTGCTCTTCCTGTTCCTACCATTCCAATACATATTTCCCCTTTTTCATTCATCCCTTATCCTCCATATTAGCTGTATTTAACTTTTATCAGATTACAAATTTGCGGCAAATAAAATTGTCTTTCACTTTCGGTATCAAAATAAAATTGAATAAGCGCCATTTTGTCATACATATAGTCTTCTATTTCATACCCCTTCGAATGCCACTCATCAATCTGTATTACATACTTTCTTATCAGGGGATCTATATCCATGCCATCATAGCGACCATTATGATCTGCCATAAGCGCATAATATCCATAATATTTCTGAGGGTGTACAGCACATGGCATTCCTTTCACAGATTCGCCTAACTCAGCACGGCATATCCATTCTCTCCAATCTATGCCAATTGAATTAGCTATTACTGATGTCGTATGATTTCCCGGAAATCTTCTCATCATCTCTACAATCCACGGTCCATCTGCCCCCATAATATACTGTATATCCATCTGTCCGTCTACCAAATGAAGTATCTTTGCTATTCTATTTATCTCCGGTATTAAAGCTTCTGTTGCAGTCTCCCAATTATCTGCAGGGAATATGCCATAACTTGTCATATATTTGTTTTTATATGAATAATCATTTGCCGTACCATATGACCTGACCCTCTCATCAACAATAAAAACATGCAGTGAGTGAAGTGATCCTTCTATATACGGCTCTATCACGATTTTTTTGTCCCTGGATACTTCAAATGCACTATCTACAGCAGCTATCATCTCGCCTATATCATGTGCCACGCTTACCCCTTTTCCTCCTGCCATATCGCTGGGTTTTATAATAACCGGGAATCCATTATCTGAGTATTTATATGCAGTTTCTTTTGAGTCAAACCACCTGGCCAAAGGTGTCTTTACCCTATTCTCCAACGCAAATTTTTTAAACTTATCCTTTCTATGAATAATCTCTGTTGTCTCAAATGAATCATGTCCCTTCAAACCCAGATGTTCACATATATATGCAGCTGTCAGAACACAGTTATCCGAGCAACCGCTCATAACTGCATCTACTTCTATATCTTTCGCCATCTGAGTTATTCCTTCAAAGTCAGAATAGTCAAATGGTATATATTGATCCCCATATTTATGTCCTACCTGTTCCGGAGCGTTTCCCGTTGTAACAACATAATATCCCAACATCTTCGCCTGCAAAATAAAGGGAATTTCAGTTTCTTTTGCCGTTAGCATTAACACTTTTTTCATCTTTTCACCCACTATCCTTCAACTGCATATAATACAAGTTCCTGACTCCACCGCTTATAAGCTCTAAGGTATAATTTATAATTAGAATTAAGCTTATGAATATATTGTGGGATTGTTATCAAATCGTCTCTTTTATGATAAACACATACTGCAAGCGCAGGATGATTATTTTCTATAACCATCTTTCCTCCCTGTAACGCCATGAGTTCACTTCCTTCAATGTCCATCTTAATAAAATCTACTTTTTCATTCCTGTGCAGATCATCAATACTATCAACATCAACAGCCACACTTCCACCGTCATCAAAACAACTTGAGGTCGTATCACCAGTATAAAACATCAGTGTAGTCTTTTTCTTCCAAATCCCCTTGTTTATACATTTTGAACTAACCGTTTTATATTTGCTCATATTTTCGACCATTCGGTCATAATTATTTTTATCTGGTTCATATAATGTAACTTTTCCAGAAAAGTCGTTTCCTGTAATTTCTTTATAATTTTCTGCAAATGAAATATAGCTGTCACCATCATATGCCCCACAATCTATCCACGAAGTGACACCTCCTATATCGATAAGATTCTCTGCAAAATACTGATTTTCTTCCCATATTTTAGCCAAATAATCATATTTCCCACTTATCTTAGAATTTATATACGCCTCTAAACAGTCCCTCGATTTTTCATCACTCAGAAGATTATATGTTTCTATAAATGCTGCTTTATTATTATCATAATATTCACGTGTAAATAATTCTTCTCCATCCAGCGTCCACAGAGACATAATATCCTCATCTATCACATTTGCATATTTCTCTATTTTTCTTTTTTTTATTTCACTATATCCACGAATCGATAATATCACCAAAGGCTTGTCTGTTTCATCATTCAATTTGCTTGTATCCATAACGGGTTTGCCGAATTTATATATTTCACCATCATCAGGACAATTATCAATAACAAACCCAGTAATATACGCAAACACACCTAGTTTCTTTAGTCCGTTTACTAATATTCCAGCGCCTGAACCAGCCCCAAGAATATATATGTTTTTACCCTGTAAACGTGCACATTCTATTTTTTTAAAGAAAATATTACTAGTCTCTTTTATATTCATTTTTCTATCCCCATAATTATTATCCATTAATTAATTCGAATTCATCTAACATTTTTTTTACATCATTTTTTGAATTAAACATCAAAATATCTATTATTGATAAATTTGGTTGGAATTCCCCATCAAATTGTTTATATTTTATCTCTTTGGTTTTCACAAAGCACAGTTTCACTCCACGCTTAAAAAATTCTCTCCCATCATATAATGTTTGACCTCCAACTGCATTATAATATTCATTTGCCCCAAGCACTTTACAAATATTTAATATCTTATTTTGTCCTTTCAGAGAATTATCTTTATCAAGTGATGAAGACCTTATTATTTCTGTTGTAATATCAAGATATTTAGTAATCTCAAAAAATGATTTTTCTATCAAGTCTACAATTGCTATATCTCCACAATTTATAATTCTATCAATCATTGGAAAAATATCCTCAAAATATTTAGCTCGTCTATATGCAAGTTCAATAGTCCTCAACCTTTTTTCTATAATTTCATCAGACAGACAACAATCCACATCCTTTATTAACTTATTTTGACTGACCCCCTGAATTGGAATATTGAAATACCTCGGTTCACCATCTATCAGTATTCTGTTTCTGTTTATCCACCCTCTTTTTATATAATTTACATCATCATAAATTACATATGTATCCACTGCATTCATCAATTGCCAATATCCTATATATGGCATAAAGTATGGCTGCATTATCCCTACTTTTTTTCCCATCTTCGTCCCTTTCTTCATAGCAAATGATCGATCATATTTTGAAAGTACAAATTATTTTTTTACCAACGACTTATATTTACTGATTATGTATTTAAACTCGTCGAATTTTAATATATAAGAACCAACCACATAAACTGTCATTCCAGTCATGATCTGGACTACTACTTTAACTAACTGAGGAATTGGAAAAAATCCAACACAATAAACAACTATCCCCATCACAGATGACAAAAGCAACGTTGGTAATATATCCTTTAACTGATCAATATAGCCATAATTTAAAAATTTTTTATTTGGCATTGAATTAACTATTTGTGAAATTATACATTCCAGCAGCACGCCATAAGCAATGGCCTTGACACTAATTCCAATAGTTGACACAAGTAGTATTATTCCTATACCTTTTTTTATCACTTCTAATTTTAAAAAGGTATCACTTCTTCCCATAGCCTTAATAGCATTCAAGTTAGCTGTATGTATAGGCCAAAGCATATATGATACACATAATATTCTAATAAATGGTACACAAGGCAGCCATTTATCCGTCAGCACAAGACTAACCAGCGATTCCGCACAACATGCAAACCCAACCATCAAAGGTGTCACTATATATACACTTATTTTGATCGCTCTGCGGGTCAGCAAACGGACTTCTTCTGCCTTGTCCTGGACTTTAGACAGCGTAGGCAATAAAACGCTATCTATAGATACATTGATATTTGTCGCTACCACCTTAGGCAATTTATCACCTTGATCAAAAAAAGCCAGATCCGATGACGTGTATATCTTCCCTATCATCAGGTTTCGCAAATTGTTATACACAGTGTCTAATAATGCCGACACCAACAATTTCCATCCAAATCTCAGCAAGCTTTTTAATCTCTGAAAAGAAAACATAAATTTAGGTTTCCACTTCACTGTAAGCCAGAGAATCAATGTATCAATGGCTGTATTGGATACCTGCTGAATTGCCAACGCCCATACTCCATATCCTTTGTACGCAAGGAAAATACCTATTATAGCCGATGCAACAGTTCCTCCTATAGTTGAAAAGAAAAAACGCTTAAATAACATATTGCGTGATACATAAGCCTGCTGTATTCCCTTCACGCCAGATATTATTATCGTTAAACTTATAAATCTTATGATTGGTGTAAGTCCTTTATCATTATAAAAAGCTGCGATGTATGGCGATGCAATATACATGACTATATACAGAACTACACACATAAACATATTAAAAAAAAACACCGATGAAAAATCCAGATCATCAGCATCCTTTTTCTGGATCAGCGCGGTGCCCAGCCCACTGTCTACAAACACCTGTAATATAGTTGTAAATACCATGACAAGAGCTATTGTTCCGTAATATTCCGGTGATAAAATTCTAGCCAGTATTATCGACACTACAAATGTAACTAGCTGTGCAGCTGTCCGCTCTGTAAAACGCCATATAAAATTTGCAGTCGTACTATTATTTTCTCTTTTATTTTTCATCTATCTATTTACCGTACTCTCTGAAACTTTTTTTAGATATACGCTGTACTAATATTACAAACCATGGGCAATAATCCATACAATAATTATATATTTTATCCTTAGCTGAACAAACTGTTTTAAAATACTGTTTTTGTTCATGTCTTGCCATTCTATAAGATCCCGTCTCCATCAAAAAATTATATCTTTCCTTGCTCACCACCATACTTATATCTTGACTATATTGATGCTCTGTATATTCATCCACTCCTCGCAAAAGACTCATCACAATGTTTAGCTGATTCTCTTTATAAGCCGTATTCTTTTCTGTTCTGTCCGACCACGACCCTGCAATCATATATCTGTATGTAGACATTTTATCTGAAAGATACAACATCCCACCTTTTAACGCCCCATACATCTGAATAGAATAATCCAGACTACATTTTTTAAAAAAGTCAGGCTGCTCATCCAACAGACTTGCCCTCATAAGCAGCGAATTTGTTGCAACAAAACCTCCACCACCTCTGATTACTTCAGACATAGAAAATATGGTATTTTTCGCTGCAGGAACAATATCATTCATACGGATTTTTTTACTGCTGTTTAAAACATACGATGCATGTGCACATATATCTATGTCAACGTGTAATTCCAATTCATCATATTGTTTTTGCAATTTATATGGATCATTCCAATAATCATCTCCCTCACAAAATGCAAAATATTTTCCTTTAACTCTTGGAAACTGATACCTCTGTATTATATCCACTCCCATGGAATACTGATTTTTTGTCTGATAAACAGGTTTGATTATATCAGGGAACCTGTATTGAAAATCCCGTATAATATCAGCAGTTTTATCAGTTGAGGCATCATCATGCACTAATACCTCTATTACAAATTCAGTTCTTTGTTCTAATATACTGTTAAGCGTCTTTGCAATGTATTTTTCATGATTATATGTGTTGCATATGACGCTTACACCAATTTTTTCATCGTTAGTACTTTCTTTCATCTGGTTATCCATCTTTCATGTGTAAAATATTCGTATATCAATTGTTATTATACTTTGAATTTCAGATATAATTTCGGCAGGAACTGAAACATTATCACCTTCAATTTTTCCTTTATGCCTACGGCATACCTGATAGAAAAAGCAAAGTTTACATTTTTTATGTTCCATTTGCAAAAACCAATACTTCTGCAAGACCATAAATAAAAGTTCACCAGAGCTCCATACAGGTATCTCCTGTATCTTCTATCCATGACATTACTCATCGTAATGTACCACTCTTCTAAAATTTCTACACATGTCCGTCTTTTTTTTTCGACATTTCCAGATGTCATTATAGAACCATCTCTTACTACATAATTATAAAATGCATAATCCATATACACTATATTACCAGCCTTCAAATATATCTCTGGCAAAATCTGCATATCCTCAAATATTATACCTTCTCTAAAAAAAAGGTTATTTTTAATAAGAAATTCTCTGTCATATAGACTTAAACATGCATATGAATTCCATTCTGAATGCTTTATTGATTTGATAGTAAAATCCCTGGCACTGTACTTTTCCCCTTCACGTATATTGCTGTGTCTCAGCAGGATCTCATCTTTTCCTTTTATCATCATGCCTGCTCCAACCACCAGATCAACATCATCTTTCGCAAATGTCAAAAACTTTTCACATGAATCAGTTTCTATATAATCATCCGAATCAACAAATAAAACGTATTTACCTGAAGCTCTTTTTAATCCAGTATTTCTTGCCGATGACAATCCCCCATTCGGCTTATGTATCACAATAATCCTCTTGTCTTTTTTTGCATATTCATCACACATTTTGGGACATGCATCCGGACTTCCATCATCTACTAGCAGTATCTCAATATTTTGATACGTTTGATTTATCAGACTGGCAACACATCTATCAAGCTCATTTTCCACATTATAAACAGGAACTATAATGCTCACTTTTACACTTTCGATCAATTGTTCTCTCCTAGCATTAACTATCTGCAATATAGTTTTGCAAATATTTTTAATAATCCCAGCCTTCTTATCACCAAATATGCCCGGACACAAAACCTTATTTTTAACGTCTCTCCATCCGTAACACCTTTCACTGGGAACTTAAGTCTCACATTATGCAATTTCAACCATGCAAATAACTTATCATCTGTACAGATAAAATCACTTCTATCGGTATTCTTTCCAGAAAAAAGTAAGTACCAGACTACATACCTTACAAGCCATGCCTGAACCAGCACGTCGTTCATATCCAATATCTCAGCCAGACTATTTAATAAAGTAACTATCTCATCAGTTACAGAAAATCCCTTATGCCTGCTGAAACTTATGCTGTCATTATTTACATACCAGACATACCCCATATTATCTATGCACTTTATATTATCGGTAGCACATAACACCTTAAAATTAAAATATGAATCCTCTCCTATCGAGATATTCAAAAACTCAATATCGTTATCCAGTAAAAATTGTCTCTTAAATATTCTGGCCCACGGCACCATATGTGAATACATAAGCCACCTGCTTGATGGTACAAATTTTTTTAGAATATTTCCTTTATTATCTTCCCGCCTGAAGCCTCCTATGACGCAGTCATAGTCACCCTTTTCAGCTTTTTTCACATATGTTCCCACATAGTCGGGGTCCAAATAGTCATCTGCATCAACAAACATCACATATTTTCCGGCCGCCATCTTCACAGCATGATTTCTAGTCTCTGCCTGTCCTATATTCTTCTGGCAAACCACTTTTATCTTTGACGGATATCTGTTCTTATACTGCATCAGGATATCATTCGTTCCGTCGGTAGATCCATCATTTATCACCAATGCAATCCAATCATCGTATGTCTGCGCTATAAGACTATCTATCGTTCTCGATATAGTATCAGCTCCATTATATACCGGAATAATTATTGTAACCTTTGAATTACACATATGCTAATTTGTCTCCTACATATAACGTTATTTCTTTTCTCTCTTTAGCTTACGCAGAATCCAACCTCTGGCTTGATTCCAAACCATTGGAAAAAATTCCGGATTATATACATTCTTTTCACAAATTTTCAGATTATTATGGTGTAGCCATATATTCAACATTCTTTCAGAAAGAAAACCATATATTCTCGAGTTATATTTCGTGTATGTTGTTGTATTTGTATCTTTCTCAAGTTCAAACAATATTGAGAACAGCCACTTGCAATAGAGATACATATTTTCTCTAGTTGTTATAAACATATTATAACAATAGCCCTTCTTCTCCTTTTCAAACCACTCTATGTCTGGTATATACTCAGGATACAGATTCCCCACAACTTCCACCATTCTCTGCCAATCTTCTATATTATGATATTTACCATAAAACTCAAGGGCGTTCTTACCATCGAACAATCTTTTATGAGGAAGAATGATATCAAAATCTTTCATATATCTTTTTACATCTTCACCCGATAGCAGCTTCTTTTTATCCGGTATAAACGAATCGGCAAAGTATCTTCTATAATGACATACTCCAACTATATCATCACATGTATTTTTCCATATCCAGTATAATCCTGTCAGTTCACAATAACTTGAATTTTTTAAAGATATATTATCTCCCGTGTTATCTTTCTCATCACATCCATCAGCACTATTCCAATCCGCTCCGACTAGAAGTGTTCTGTAAAAGTTATCTGTGATCACCTTTTTAAAGTTCTTATGTGTAATAACATATATCATATTTTGTTTTCCTACACCGTATTTATTATTTTACCGCTATTTGTCCTTAGACTCGTCCGTCAGCTTCTCCTCGATGATAAATCTAGGTCTCGCCTTTGTCTCAAGATATATCTTACCGACATACTCTCCCACAACTCCAGTACACATAATCTGAGCTCCGCCAAAGAAACATATGAGAAGGACAGACGTTGTCCAACCCTGTACGGTCCCACCTGCAGCATGACCTATAATTACATATATTCCATACGCTATACTGAACAGAATACACAACAGGCCAAACATCGTGATCATCCTTATCGGTCTGACGCTGGTAGATGTGATACCGTCTATCGCAAAATATATCATCTTCTTCAGAGGATATTTGCTCTTTCCAGCAAACCTTTCCCCTCTGTCATATTCCACTGTCGATGTCTCAAATCCGATAAGCGGGATGATGCCCCTGAGGAAAAGATTGACTTCCTTATAGTTTTTTAACTCATCAACCGCTCTCTTACTCATAAGCCTGTAATCGGCATGGTTATAGACAATCTCCACACCCATGGCTCTCATAAGCTTATAGAACGCAACCGCTGTCGTGCGCTTGAACCACGAATCCTTCTTTCTCGATTTTCTCACGCCGTACACGATCTCACTGCCGTTATAATATTCGTCAACAAAGCTGTCCAACACATCTATATCATCCTGCAGATCCGAATCCATGGACACTATCATATCTGCGTGATCCGCCGCCTCAAAAAGTCCTGCAAGAAGGGCATTCTGGTGTCCTTTATTTCTTGAGAGCTTTATGCCTGTCACCAACCCATTATCCATATACAGTCTGTCTATAAGATGCCAAGTACTGTCTGTCGATCCATCATCAACGTAAAGTATCCGGCTTGAGTCAGCTATCTTTCCGGATTCCATCATCTTACGCATCTTTTCAGTCAGTCTCTTTGTCGTCTCAGTGAGCACCTCTTCCTCATTGAAGCAAGGTATCACTATGTATAAAATATCCGCCATATACTACTCTTTTCCCTTTGATCTATATAACCTTTGTCTAATTATGCACAATTGAAACTGTAGGCATTCTATGTTATATTTTATAGTGATTGTCTGATACATACAAATAATCAAAACAGAACTGTGCATAATGATATAATTATAGCAGATATGACATATTTATCAACTTATATCACCGCTGTCACAGGTTCATTATCTATATATCAACAAAGGAGCAGTTATGGAAAACAGAAAAGCATCTCGAAGATTAAGTTATATATTCCTTGCACTCATAATTCTGGCTGGTATATGCCGTTTCAGCTATGGATTCTTCGTGCAGAAAGAGGGAGCACATTCAGATGAGACATGGTCATTCGGTCTTGCGAACAGCTACTATGATCCATACATACAGTATTCGGACGACACATCTGAATATAGAAATGTAGACACGTGGATCACCAGCGATGTATTCAGAGACTACCTTACAGTACAGAAAGGTGAGCGTTTCTCATTTGGATCGGTGTACTACAACATGTCATGTGACACCCATCCCCCACTTTACTTTATGCTTTTACACTTTTTGTGCTCGTTTTTTCCAGGGAAATATATGTTCGTCATAGGCTTTATCATCAACATGGCCGCATATACCATATTGTCGATATTTATATATAAGCTACTCCTTCTGATAACGAAATCCGAAGCTGCCAGCCTCGTCGGAGTATTATTTTCCACATTTTCACTGGGTATGCTCAACATGACCATGTTCGTGAGAATGTACCTGTGTGTGGCTACAGTTGCAACTATATATTCATACCTGAATGCGAAACTGTATTACGATGAGAAAAAGAGGCACAAGGTATCAAGTTATATACTGATAGGTGTCACAGCCCTTGTTGGTGCACTTACAGACAATTTCTTCCTTCCATACGCCTTTGCCACCACGCTTATCTTCTGCATATGCTGGTGTATTAAAAAGGACTTCAAAACTCTCTGGAAATACATTCTTGCAGCAGCCTGCGGAATCATATTGTCTATAGTGATCTTCCCTAAGACATTTACGAGCATGTTGGGATCTCTTGGAATCAGCATTGGTCAGGGAGCCTCCCATGCAGCGGGAACTGTTGTAAATAGCAGTTCAAGGTATATGCCCGTACCATTCCAGTTCAGGCTGGCACTTGCCCATGTGAACAGAGAACTTTTTGGATATGAGATTTTCTCCGGATATAAAAGCTATGCCGGAATATATATTTCATGTGCAGTATTTATACTTATAATCGTGGCAGCTTTTATGGCATTCCTCTTCCGAAAGGATGCATGGTTCATAAAACTCTGCAGCAGGATAAAGAATGGCATCCTTACATTCTTCAGGACATTCAACTTCGTGACATTATCACTAATATGCAGTATACTGATCACCTGCCTTGCTGCAGCATATATCGCCGACCTGTATGGCCTTGGCGACACTGGCGACAGATACATATTTGCCTGTCTTCCAGCCGCAATGATGATATTTGTACTTGCCATCTGGCGCATATGCACACTTATATTCAGGAACAAGCAGGTTATGATATCCATAGTTCTGGCACTTGTGCTTGCAGCGTCAACCATATCGTCTGGCAGAATAACCTGTACATACTTTATGAAGTGCCCTACAACCATGAAACTGGAGGATATCAGCAAGGATTCCAACTTCATCATAATCTCCGCAGCCAAATGGATGCTCGTACAGTATGCAGATAAACTGATAGATTGCAATGAAGCTTTCCTCACGGCAGACTATGATCTGGATAACCAGCTTGAAAAGATTGATGGACACAAACTTGATGGCGATACGTATTTCTTAATTGACATGACCAGAATAAGCAGCACACAGATCGATATAGGAAAGAACAATGTCATGATAGATTACCTGAAACCTACATATATATCAAATGAACTTTCTCCTTCCTCCATACCAGAAGAAGAAACAGATCCTAGATTCGATCTGCAGACTGTGCTGAAAAAGTGCAAGGGTCTCTCATTTGTCAATGACCTCACATACATTGGCTGTGATGGTCTCAACTACCATAGGATTGATGTGTACAAAGTGAACTGATATAGACAAAGACAAATAAAAAGGTGGAAAATGATATGTAACTCATATCCTGTTCCACCTTTTCCATATCTAACTATAGTATCTGACCATACAGGCTCTATCTACGTATTCTGTATATCAATTTTTATCGTCTTACCCTATCCACGCTTTCTGTGTGACAGTTCATATCGTCTTACCCTATCCACACATTCTGTGTGTCAGTTCATATTATCTGCCCTATCCACCCATTCTGTGTATTAGTTCTTATTGTCTGCCCTATCCACACATTCTGTATGTCAGTTCTTACTACTCTATCCATACGTCCTGTATGCAAGTTTATAAAACACCATGATAAGTCCTGCAATCCATTTTGGCCAGAACTTCTCGAACATACTCCTGTCCTCCCGCTCTCTGCGATGATCGACTATGAATTCTTTGCTGGTCGCACCATCATGCACTCTGTAGTGTCCAAGCACTTTATCTACATACAGAAACCTTCCAGGCATACATGCCAGCTTATAGAAAGTATCCCAGTCAAGGTTGAAGTCATAGTCAGAAGTGAATACATTGTCTCCAAGACGACCCTTATTATAAGTTACAAGCGGACACACTATCGTATTGCCAAGACACAGACTCATTTTCTTTCTCCAGGCTCTATCAGCCTTATCCTTGTTCTTAACAGGCCATCTCAAGAATCTCCTTATGCGGCTGTTCACGTCTCGTTTGCTATAGTCCCCATTCTTGACTGGGGTATAATCCACATAGAATATACTCCAATCATCATAATATCTTGCACACTTTAATAATGCCTTCACATAGTTTCTGTCATACACATCATCCTGATGGGCAACCGTCACATACCTTGTCTTTGCACTGTTATACGCGAAGTTCCAATCTGCCTGTATCCCCTGTCCTGCATTCTCATTCACATACACAGGCACACCATATTTATCTGCTACACCCCTTATGTAGTCATTCGGTGTCGATGTATATACAGCTATATTAGTCTTTACAGTCTGCTCCACAAGTGATCTGACGCACTCATCCAGATATGGTGATTCTTTATATGCACACACCGCAAATGTGTGATCTGTATTATATCTCAATTCGTTCCCCCTTCTGTCTGGTAAAGTAATATACAATTCGTGCCGCACCGTAAAATACATCAGCTATACAAAACGGGAACAGGCTTTCCCTGCCCGTCCCCGTATGCATATGACATATATCATTGTCCAAATATGTCTCACGCTTTACAGCGTGAAACACACATCTATCTGCGCTCTTACTTAAAGTACTCCACACCACTCTCAAATATCTTCTGGTTCTGATCGCCATATACGTTCACAGCTACTGCCTGTCCGATACGCTCTGAGTGACCCATCTTACCAAGAACACGTCCATCTGGGCTTGTGATACCCTCGATTGCGTAGTATGAACCGTTGACATTGTAATACTCATCCATGGTTGGATTACCGTTCATGTCGACATACTGTGTTGCAACCTGTCCATTTGCGAAGAGCTTCTCACACCACTCCTTGCTTGCAACGAAACGTCCCTCACCGTGTGAGATAGGAATTGTGTACACTCCGCCGAGCTCTGCCTTAGAAAGCCATGGGCTCTTGTTTGTGACAACCTTTGTGTATACCATCTTGGACTGATGACGTCCAATGCTGTTCATGGTCAGTGTAGGTGAATCATCTGTCTGTGGTCTGATCTCGCCGTAAGGAACAAGTCCGAGCTTGATAAGTGCCTGGAATCCGTTACAGATACCAAGTGCAAGTCCGTCTCTCTCGTTCAGGAGCTTCATGACTTCCTCTGAGATCTTGGCATTACGGAATGCCGTTGCGATGAACTTACCTGATCCATCAGGCTCATCACCTGCTGAGAATCCACCTGGGAACATGATGATCTGAGAATCACTGATCGCCTTAGCAAATGCATCTACAGAATCTCTGATTCCCTGTGCTGTCATATTCCTGAATACTATCGTCTGTACGTCTGCGCCAGCTCTCTCAAATGCCTTTGCTGAGTCATACTCACAGTTCGTACCAGGGAATACAGGTATGAATACCTTTGGTTTTGCAACCTTGTTCCTTGATGTGTAAACTGTATTTGCGTCGAAGATTCCTGTCTTGATCTCTGTCTGAGCTACATGTGACTCTGTAGGGAATACCTTCTCAAGGGTCTTTGTCCATGCAGCGAGTGCCTCGTCCATGGTAACTGTCACATCACCGTATACAAATACAGGCTCCTTTGTAACCTTGCCGATCTTCTTGACTGGAATTCCAAGCTGGTCAAGATCTGACTCCTTAACCTCAAGTATGATAGAGCCATAGTTCTTGGCCACAAGGTCTCTCTTGCTGACTGTATCCTCAAGTTCTACTCCGAGCTTATTTCCAAATGCCATCTTGCTGACAGCCTCTATGATACCGCCAAATCCAACTGCATATGCAGACTGGATCTTGCCCTCTTTGATCTTCTTGTTGAGAAGGTCATACATGTACAAAACATTCTCATATACAGGTATGTCGTTCTCATCCTTATCTATATCCATCTCTACAAGCACGTTGCCGGCCTTCTTGAGCTCTGGTGTAACCACATCCATGTAACTTGCCACATCAACGGCAAATGATACGAGTGTTGGAGGTACGTCTATATCGTTGAATGTACCTGACATACTGTCCTTACCACCGATTGATGGAAGTCCGAGACCTATCTGTACATCATATGCACCGAGAAGTGCTGCAAGTGGCTGTCCCCATCTGTATGGGTCTGTTCCAAGTCTCTTGAAATACTCCTGGAATGTGAGTCTGATCTTGCTCACATCTCCACCTGCTGCAGCGATCTTGGCAGCTGATGTAACAACCGCATATACTGAACCGTGATATGGGCTCCAGCTTGAAAGATATGGATCAAATCCGTAGCTCATCATGGTGATAGTGTCAGTCTTGCCCTTGAGTACTGGAAGCTTTGCTATCATTGTCTGTGTAGGTGTGAGCTGGTACTTGCCGCCATATGGCATGGTGACTGTTCCAGCTCCGATGGAGCTGTCGAACATCTCCACAAGTCCCTTCTGTGAGCATACATTGAGGTCTGAAAGTGTATCAATCCATGCCTTCTTCACATCTGATGGCTCCTTAACTGAATCAAAGTAATTGTCAGCCTTGCTTGGAACTTCAACCTTGACCTGTGTCTCCTGATGTGCACCATTCGTATTGAGGAATGCACGTGAGATATTCACAATATCCTTGCCTCTCCAATTGAGTACAAGTCTTGGCTCCTCTGTAACTGTTGCAACTACAACCGCCTCGAGGTTCTCCTCCTCAGCGTAGCCAAGCATAGTGTCAACATCCTTAGGATCAACTACTATAGCCATACGCTCCTGGGACTCTGATATGGCAAGCTCTGTACCATCAAGTCCTGCGTACTTCTTTGGCACCTTATCAAGATCTACCACAAGTCCGTCTGCCAGCTCTCCTATGGCAACTGACACACCGCCGGCACCAAAATCGTTACACTTCTTTATAATTGATGAAACCTCTTCTCTTCTGAAGAGTCTCTGGATCTTTCTCTCTGTAGGCGGGTTACCCTTCTGAACCTCAGCACCACATGTCTCAAGTGAGTGTGATGTATGAGCCTTTGATGAACCTGTAGCACCACCGCAGCCGTCACGTCCTGTACGTCCGCCGAGGAGGATGATCACATCTCCCGGATCAGATGTAAGACGCTTTACAGCACGTCTTGGAGCTGCACCCATAACTGCTCCGATCTCCATTCTCTTTGCCACATAATCAGGATGGTATATCTCATTTACAAGACCTGTTGCAAGGCCGATCTGGTTGCCGTATGAGCTGTATCCCTTTGCTGCTGTTGTGACAATCTTACGCTGTGGAAGCTTACCCTCCATGGTCTCCTTGAGAGACTTTGTAGGATCTGCAGCACCTGTAACTCTCATGGCCTGATACACATATCCTCTTCCTGAAAGTGGATCTCTGATTGCACCGCCGAGACATGTAGCAGCACCACCAAATGGCTCAATCTCTGTAGGATGGTTGTGTGTCTCGTTCTTGAAGAATACAAGCCACTCTTCCTCTACTCCGTCCACAACTACAGGAACAACTATAGAACATGCGTTGATCTCATCTGATACTTCCATATCATCGAGCTTACCTGCTGCCTTGAGCTGCTTCATACCCATAAGGGCTATATCCATGAGACATACGAACTTGTCATCTCTGTCCTTGTACATCTCCTTCATCTCTGCTCTGTATGCATCAAAAGTCTTCTCAAGGAGACCCTTGTAATCTCCATCATCGAACTCTACATCTGTGAGCTCTGTTGAGAATGTTGTATGACGGCAGTGATCTGACCAGTATGTATCGAGAACTCTGATCTCGGTCATGGATGGATCTCTCTTCTCCTCACCCTTGAAGTAGTTCTGGATGTGAAGGAAATCCTTGAATGTCATGGCAAGTCCAAGTGAGTCATAAAGCTCCTTCAGATCTGCCTCTGCCATGTCTTTGAATCCATCAAATATATGAACATCGGCTGGCTCTGGAAACTCAGTTACAAGAGTCTCAGGTATCTCCATACCGCATATTCTTGAATCAACAGGGTTTACACAGTAATCCATGACAGCTTTCATCTGCTCGTCTGTCACGTCTCCTGAAAGTACATATGTTGTAGCAGTCTTGATAACCGGCTCCTCATCCTCTGAAAGAAGCTTTACGCACTGCTCTGCCGAATCCGCTCTCTGATCGAACTGACCTGGAAGAGCCTCAACTGAGAATACCTTATCTGTATCTGCAAGCTTTGGCTCACCCTCATAGATCATATCTACAGGCGGCTCTGCAAATACTGTCTCAAGAGCCTTTGCATAAGTCTCGTCCGATATGTTCTCAATATCATATCTGACAAGCACTCTCACATACTCAGCCTTGATCCCCAGATAATTCTTAATCTCTTCGTGAAGTTCCTTAGCCTTGACTGCATAGTCCGGCTTTTTCTCAACATACACTCTCTTGACCTTACTCATGTCATACCTCCATAGTAAAAGCGTTTTTCATACAGGCGGAAAAATCACCAAACGGAAACTATACATCACCGAATATGTAAATTCCGCCTATTTTTTATCTCAATTATTTAATAATAGCATTTATCTTGATTTTTTTGTAGTGTTTTGTGTCTGATTGGTGAAATTTGTTTATTACTTACATTATTTAATATTTTTCAGTCAGCTTTTTATATTTTTTTCAAAATCTGACTAATTGTGCAGTCTGCGAATCATCTTGAATATCACCGAATTCTGATATATCATCGGAGAATTCTGACAGTAGAATATTATTCCATCTGTCGGCGCATATATGTCTGTGGTGTTCTCACCTGTCATCGGATTGATGATATTTGCTATGATATCTCCCCTGACAACCTCATCGCCCGGTTCCACCAGCTTCTTGAAAAATCCTGCTGCATGCTCTGATTTGATGCTCAACAGATCCTCCTCATCCAATATGGTGGATATATATCCAGCATGGCAGTTATACCTTATAACGCCCATACGTGTCAGAAATCTGAGAACCGATGACACTGCCTGGTTTGCACTCTCACCATTTATTGTATCCGTTACACCTGAGTACACGGAAAACGCATCCGTTCCACGCATCTGCCAATTGTAGTTGAGTGTTGCTTTGTCGTAGGAACGAGGCTCCGCAGTAAGAACATACGGCATTCCAAACTGATTTGCCAGACTGTTGCTCTGTATTCCGGTCTCGATCATTCTCACATGAGGAATGAACTCACCATCCATATAAAAACTTGCAAACTGTATTCCATATGCATATCCCGTAACTTTCTCCATCACGGCAGCCGCAATACGGCTTGTTGCCTGTCCTTCAGGATTACCCGGAAACGACCTGTTTATATCAGAATTGTCAGTTATCCAATACTTCTTTCCAACATTAAAAGAACTGTAATTGAGAGACGGAATAAGCATGATCTGCTTTCCTGACACTATAGCCCCTCTGGCCTCAAGCTCACTTAACTTCTTTGCAAGAAGAGATGAGATATAGAGCTGCTGAAATTCATTTCCACGCATAGCACCTACTATACATGCGGCCTTGTCACCACTTCCATATGAAAATCCCTGTATCTCGTACTCTCCTCTGTACGCAGTATTCATGGAATAAATTATCTCTTTATTCATGTCCACCTCCGAATATTCTGGCAACAAGGGATCCCTCTTCTATAACCGGATATTCCCTTAGCGAGAAAACTATACCATTTCTTGGGGATCTTATCGTTTCCTCAACGGAACCGGTGAGAACACTCACGATCATTCCTATGATCTCACCTTGCCGTATATACTCTGAATGCTTTGCAACCGGGATAAATATACCACTGCTCTCAGCGTTGACAAATACAACATCTTTATCCTTTGCAAACTTAGGTTTATGTGTCGTGCTGACATCCCCCTGCCAAATCCCCATCTTTTTCATCAGCGAAAAAAGTCCGTCCACTATCTGGTTTGAGTAGTCATAGTCAATCTTCAAAGCCACTCCGGACTCGACGACCATACTCTTAACTCCAAGCTCATTCATAGCATAGGCCAGACTTCCCGCCATAACTGTTGAAGAAGGATGCACCCAGACAACATCCACATTCATACAAGCGACATAAGGTGCTATCTCCCCGGCAACGTCAGCATTTACCCTGACCTGTGGTATCTCCTTGATGTAGACACTGCTTGAATGTATGTCCACACATATGTCTGCCCCCTCTATATCCTTTGTGACCTTTGCAGCAGTATACTCACCTACAGTTCCATCCTTGGATCCCGGAAACAGAGTGTTCATATCTATATCAAACACCGGCACATCTCTGTACTGTGCCTCAAGTCCCATCGGATTAATGAATGGATACACATCAACTATACCCGTAAGTTTGTCAAAATCTTTCTTTACCCTTCTTATAAGTTCATAACAAATATACTGTCCGGCAACCTCATCCCCATGGATTCCTGAGACTATACACAGTCTCTTTTCATTTCCCGTGGGAAAATCCGGGGCCAGATGATTTTTCTTCACCTTCATCGCCTCACCGATCAGCATATTTGCTGAAACCACTGTCTCTATCATATCATTCCACCTTATCTGTTATAGGTATATAAAATAGTTTTTTCTCTTGTAAGTGCGAATACCTTCATGCATCATACGATGACCTAAGAAAAGCAGGGTACCTGCGTATCCTGCTTTTTTTGCACCTATATTATTATACATGATATTCAGCGGTTCTTCAAGCTGAGGTATATCATCAGGCTCTCTTCTTGTACTCAATTCTGAGTTTGTCCGCTATCAGAGCTATAAATTCTGAATTTGTCGGTTTTCCTTTTCCCGCATTCACGGTATATCCAAACAGATCATTTATCGTGTCTATCTGTCCTCTGCTCCACGCCACCTCTATAGCATGTCTTATGGCTCTCTCCACACTTGATGAAGTCGTCTTGTACTTCTTTGCTATGGTTGGATAGAGCAGCTTTGTTATATAGTTGAGCATATTCACATCATGAACAGCCATTATTATGCCCTCTCTTATATACTGATATCCTTTGATGTTTGCCGGAATTCCTATATCCCTGATGATGTCTGTGACATCACTCTCAATAGTATTGTCCATGTTCCTGGTCATACTCTTTTCGGTGAGACAGGTAAGTGTGTCTGATACATCACTCTCATTCTCCTGTTTCTTCGCATATATCTGTCGCAGCCTCGTTACAAGCTGGACCGGATTGTATGGTTTTAAAATATAATAAGTTGCTCCCATCTCAAATGCACATCTTATCAGCCTCTGTGATGAAACTGATGTAAGCACCACAAATGTTGTATTTTCATATCCTGGAAGTTCACTTATATGTTCCATCACGCCCAGCCCATCCATGCCTGACAGACATATATCTATTAACACTATATCCGGTCTGTGAAGCTTTATTGACTCCACTGCCTCATCACCCGTACTGACCATATCCACTATCCTCATCTCACCCTTTGATGAGTAGGCTGCTATCTGTTTTGCTATCTGCATGCTGTCTCCATCAGCAATTAAAATGTCAAACCCTTTGTTCACCATATCCATCTCCCTTGTTATGTATAAAGTTAATAAATTACTCAGGACCACGCGTTTTCCCTTAATTCATTTAGATAATATTAAATGTGATCTTTGATGTCAAGTTATTTTGATATCATTTTCAATATCATACCATTCGCCGGCGATTTTCGACCGTTCACCCCGCATTTTTCATTTTTGCGTCCAATCTTATCTTGTCCGCAATGAGGGCGACAAACTCCGAATTTGTCGGTTTGCCCTTTCCGGCACTGACTGTATAACCAAACAGATCATTTATTGTCTCTATACGCCCACGACTCCACGCAACCTCTATGGCATGTCTTATCGCTCTCTCAACTCTTGATGCAGTTGTGCCATACTCCTGCGCTATGGTCGGATAAAGCTGCTTTGTGATGGAATTAAGTATATCCATATCCATGACTGCCGTCATTATTGCACTCCTTAAGTACTGATAACCCTTTATATGAGCCGGAACTCCTATCTCGTGTATTATATTTGTCACAACAGCCTCCAGCTCGTCCGACCGGCTGTCATCATCTTCAAGCAGAACCTGTGTATTATTCTCCCGGCCTTTGCACGCATCATCCATTACATCCCTGACCTTTTTCTCATCATACGGCGGTTCCAGTACACGAACCACAGCCTTGTTGCCGATCATTGAATACACAAACGACAGATAATTTCTGTGCCGTTTTGACGAACACAGTACAAATCTGACATTTTTCAGATTTCTGTTTTTTGACGTCGACTCGACAATATCCATGATGTCTGTTCCTGCAACCACCTCATCAACCACAACTATATCAGGCTTTTCATCCGCTATTTTCTGTACTGCATGTTCACCCTTTTCAAGGCAGCCTGCGTATTCATAATATGTATCACTCTCAAATATACCTCTTAGCTGCTCGATTTCTCTTTTGTCATGTTTCACCATCATAACTTTAACATGACCCATGTTTTACTCCTTCCTCCGGCGATATTATTATGTAACAGCATTCGCCTGGTATCATACTGAATGGTAAAATGGCGGATGCTGTTTCCTGAGGATTATTATATAGGGATGGCTGACGGATTGGAATATATAGAACTTCGCAAGTTACGACAGCATAAGCAGCAAGGAGAGGCTGATTCTACATCCACAGACAAATATCCCCCTGCATTGCCCTTTTATGTGCGTGTCTGCTTCGCATGATGTCTTTTATTGATGTTTTATCTTTATTTTGTCTTTGACATTGTTTTTGTGTTTCATTTATTTTTTCTTTTTTCTATGTTTTTGGCTATATTATGTTCTTTCTCACGGAGTCTTATGATCTTTTCGTAGACTTCCGGGTTGTGCTCCCTTAAATGTTCATCAATCCGTACACGTCTCGCCTTATAGCGTTCTACAAATTCAGGATGTTCCTTCTCAAGTTTTGCAAGCAGATCTCTTCGTCTGTGCTCGATCCTCTCAGCTATGCTGTCCTCATCCTCGCCTGTTGCTCTCACTATCTCCTCGATGTGGGCCTCCATATGCTCAAGCCACTCATCCTCATCCTGAATATCCATATCCTTCCAGAATCCTTCCATAACTTTATCCATATCTTTGCCGTTCTTCATGTTCTCTATGGATTCCCGGATATGTTTTTCTATGACATTCTCAGCATCGTCGCCAAATGCCCACACAAGCTCCTGAGCCATATTCTCAGCTCTCTTACGCCTGATATCATGATAGCTGTTGTGAACGCCCACCAGAGGATACGGGCTCTCAAGCCCGCAGTCAGACAGTGCTCTCTCTATAGACTGACGAACACAGCCTGACTCTATCATATCACCAAGTCCCAGCTTCCTGAGCTGGACGTTGAGCTGACCTATATGCTCTGTTATGTACAGTTTCACACCCATATCTCTCAATGTGTCATACATTATCCTCAGCGTTTTTGCCGCGGTCACGTCGACGCTTCCGACAGCGGAGGCATCCACTATCACGGCCTTTGTATCATCCAATACAGAATCCATGATATCCTTCTGGAATATTGCAACATTTGCAAAAAACAGATTGCTGCTGAACCTGTATATAACAATATTCTGGATAGGATATGCATGCTTGAACCTGTCGAGTGCAAGGAATTCACTATGTCCCGGGACAAGTCCAAGAAAGTTTCTCGGAGGATCTGCTGCCTTTCTTATCACCGCCACAAATGAGAGAATGATACCTATAAGAACTCCATTTATAGTTCCAAGTACAAGCACTCCAAGGAACGCTCCACAGAATATATAAAATTCGACTTTGCTGACCTTCCACAGTTTTGCTGCCAGATCAAATTCTAAAGCACTGTAAAGTGCAGATATAACTATGGCCGTGAGAACCGGGACCGGAAGGTATCCTATAAATCCTGTGCCAAACACAAGGATTATCAGCATGACCAATCCTGCAAAAATACCTGTGAACTGTGTTCTTCCACCGTACTGATCATTCATTGTAGTTCTGGATACAGATCCATTTATAGGACAGCATCCGATAAATGCCGCAGCCAGATTGCCAAATCCAAACGCAAGCAGTTCCTGGTTGTCATCTATCTTATATCTGTTCTTCTGTGCGAAATTATTCTCGGCCAGGAGTGTCTCAGCCATTATTACAACGGCGATGGACAGACTTGCTGTCACAATATCAGGCATGAGATGAAAATCTATCTTTGGCACAATGAACTTCGGGAGTCCGGGTGATACCTTTGAAAGACATACTATGCCATATTTGCTCACATCCACAAAATACGACACTCCGGCTCCAATTGCCATGACACATATGGCCATAGGAAATTTGGGAATGAGCCGCCTCGACACAAGGAGTACCACAAGTGCTGAGACTCCCACAACAAGACTTGTCACATTCATATCACACGCCGTCTCAGCAATATGCTTCACCAGTTCCAGGAGTTCCCCTGTACCTGCTCCTGCTCCATACAGCTTTGGAATCTGCATAAGTATGATTGTAGTGCATATACCCGATATAAAACCTCCCATGACAGGGGTCGATATGTAATTAACCAGCTTTCCTGCTTTGAACAGGAAAAAAACCAGCAGCCACAATGATGTCATAAACGTGATCACTGGTACAACATGCATCGCCGCATCAGTCCCCGGCGTTATTCCCAGTGCCACAAGCTCTGCGCCTACCAGCGCCGCCGGCGCTGCATCCACGCCAAATATAAACTGCTTTGATGTGGATAGAAGTCCGAATACTATGATTGGAAGCACTGAACCGTAAAGTCCATACACAGCTGGAAGCCCGGCAATCTGCGCATATCCCATGGATATGGGTATGGACACCGCCGCAATAATGATTCCCGCCAGCATATCTGGTATGAAATTCTTCTTATTGTAATTCTTTAATGTATGACATAATGAAATTCTTGAAACCTTGATAAGCTCGTCCTCCTTGAGTGTTGACAGTTAAGTGATGATACTGGGGTGCTTGGGACTCGAATGCTTCCTTCTCGGGCTTGGTTGTCTCCTTACCGCGCTGGCACACAACTTCCAGTATTCATAACTAACTGTTTTTATACTTTTTCAAATAAAATAATCATGTGCATACAATTTTATCACTTATCTAACTTAATTACGATAAAAGATAAAATTTTTGAATTTATTTTATCTTTTTTTCGTTTTTCCATCGTAAACAGATAATTTCACACACTTTCTATTACATCCCCTATTCACTTTTACGCAGTATGGGCTTTCTGCCGCACCTCCCGTACTCACTTGATTGATTTCATGCGTACTTAACCATACTGCCCTTTGACGCTATATGTAGATTCCTTCTTTCTTGTTTAAATTCATTCCGGCTTAACCCACTATTTATTTCTTTGACTCTGTAAGCTGATCCTTTACTTGCATGCTTAATTTCACGCCTTCCCACATTCTTTATATCTCAATTCCTTGTTTATTACTTCCTTTATGCCTTGCTTTCGTCTGACCTATTTTTTGCATTGCCTTTCTTCAGCCTAACTTATTGTTTCTACATTGCTTAACTTATTATCTCTGCATCGCCTGACTTCAACCTGACTTATACTTCTTACATTACTTGCCTCCTGCCTGGTCTGTTTTTTTCGCATTGCTTGTTATCTGCAGCCTTGATTTATTTAGTTCCAAGTCTATTCCATCAGGAAATATTCCTTCACAACATTTGCTATCTTGAGCTGGGTAATTGGATGATTTGATGTCTCGTATGTTGTTATCAGATTGACAGAAGGAATTATTCCATGAGCAACATAGGACTTAAGTTTATCAATTGTGTTATCCGCATAATCAGAATTGTCCATCATTCCAAAATGCTCCCAATAAAAGAATTGCCCAGTTATAGGATGCCTGATCGTAAAGTCTGGGAATACTATCTTGTCACCCAGGTTCAGTATACACTCATAACGAAATGGAATATTATTTAGAAATAGCTCTGATGCAATTATGCTCTCAGATTTCGATCTCACCAATTGCCCTGACAAAGTCTGATGCACAAGATTCTCGGTCTTGTACCGATTATACTCAAATGGCGAATTGCTCCATTCAGCCAATTCAACACTTAAAGTCTCATTTGTGTTTCCCAATAATTCTATAAAATTATGTTCATTCAATAATTTTGGAATTCTTTTAGAATATGTCTCTGATTTAGTCAGATATGAATCTATACACTTCTTTTCAAATTGTATGTCTCGTCTTAGATATTCAAGGTATTTTTTCTGCGCCATCATCTGCGCAAACGACCGGTTTTCCCTTGGTATGTACGTCCTTTCCCCATCTTTCAGCAGATACCACCTGACATATCTGCCACTATGTCCCACCTGTATGCTGCCTTGCGGAAGCTTACTTATCTTTGCATCCAGCTCCATTAGTTTGTCTGCCAACTGCCGGCTTCTCTGTCTCATAGCTTCTTCTATAATACACCACCCCTTCTGTTTTTTATGTGAGTATATCATCACCAGCATTTTTTTCAAGCAAATCGCTATATATTTCACAAAATTTTGACACAATTATACATTTTGTATATACATTAAAGACATATCAATCAAGCACTTTAATTAACAAGTCTGTTATCCAACTTCTTTTACACCAGCATATGACGAATCATCAAGCCAGGCAAACACTTTAATTAACATATCTGTTGTCCAGCTTCTTTTACACCAGCATTTGACGAATCATCAAGCCACTAAAGCACTTTGAATAACAAGTCTATTACCTCTTTAAATAACAAGTCTATTGTCCCTTTAAATAATGAGTCGGTTTTCTCTTTTAACAGTATAAAATTTGTTCTGCATATAAAATTCTCACTTTTCTCCAAATTACATCCTCAAAGATAAAATTTCTCATTTAATTTTATCTTTTTACATGTTTTTAACAGAAAAGCAAAAATTTTGTACTCTTATCAATCAAAGCCTTAGCCGCCATAAATCATCCCATACCCAAATGACATCACAGCAATCTCATGTTCTACATTACACGTCCATTATACCCTCATAACAACACAAACCTATCCTCTCCCCTACCTCAACATATTCTCAATAAAAATTCCATACCCATGTGTTGGATCATCGACAAATACGTGGGTGACCGCCCCTACAATCTTCCCGTCCTGAACGATTGGGGATCCGGACTGTCCCTGGACTATTCCGCCGGTCAGATCAAGAAGTTCCTGGCTTGTAACCCGAAATTCCATATTCTTATCCGGGGCGTCTTTTGCTACCTGCTCTATCTCTATCTCGTATTTTCTAAGCTCACCTGACATTCTTGAGTATATATATGCAGTTCCCTCATGCACGCTGTCCCTCTTTGCTATATACATTTTTTCTGCATTGACATATCTCTGTGTACAGTACACGCTGCTCATATGTCCATATATACCGCTGCTGCTGTTGCCATCAATTATTCCGATCAGATCCTTCTTGTAAGCAATGCTTCCCTGCAGTTTGCCAGGCTCAGCAACTTTGGATCTGCTGATATTCGTGATATTTGTGGTGTACACTCCCCCTGTACTGCATTTCATCATAAGACCTGTGTCCATATCTGATACACTATGTCCAAGCGCCATGAAGTTGTTTCCGTCGACAAATGTCACGGTTCCTATACCAGACACATCATCCTTTACCCATGCGCCGAGAAGATAATTGCCATTTTCATTCCGCTCAGGGGATACTGTCTTATGCTCAGTCACTCCATCTCTTACAAATGTTATATCTAATGATTCCCCATTGCACTCTGACACTATATTTAAAAGCTCCGCTCTCTTTGATATCGCTTTGCCATCGGCATTTGTGATGTAATCCCCCGTCTGAAGAATGCCATCTGAGGGACAGCAGGATACTCCATTCTCATTTCGAAAATAACATATATCGACAACCATGACGCCATCTGTCTTCATATAAATTCCAACCGGCTCTCCGGATGGCACGACAGCCCTATCATATATACCGTCGTCAAAGATACTTTCCTTTGAAACAGATGCCAGTGCTCCTCTCTCCATTGTGAGGCTCGTGTCAAGACATATGTCACTCATATAATCAGCCCCGGTCTTATTGGCATCTGAGCTTTGATTTTCTCCATTTCCATCAGCCAGGACACATAAAACAAATACGCCCAGCAGCAGTAAGAGATCAACCACAATTACAAAAGACAATAACTTTTTATATCTGAACATAAGCAATCCCTCCTGAAAACATTTTTTCAGCTTGTACAACAAAAATAAGAGTAACAGCTCCCGCCATTACTCTTAGTATGTTTTATTTGGTCTTGTTTATATCAGTAATTTTTTGACTTTTCTGCCATTTGTTTCATCTCTCGGGCATTGCTCATAACTGCATCTGTTATGGTTACGCCACCGAGAAGTCTTGCGATCTCAAGGATTGATTCTTCATCTCCGAGCCTCTCTATATGAGTTACTGTCTTGCCGCCTTCAGCAGACTTCTCTATCAGATAATGGCTGTCTGCCATAGCTGCTATCTGCGGGAGATGAGTTATGCTTATAACCTGATGGCTTCTGGAAATAACTGCCATTTTTTCAGCTACTGCCTGAGCTGCTCTGCCGCTGATTCCCACATCAATCTCATCAAATACAAGCGTTCCGATATTGTCCTCGGATGCCATACATGATTTTATCGCAAGCATGATCCTCGAAAGCTCACCGCCAGATGCGACCTCATATAAAGGTCTCATCTTCTCTCCTACATTTGTAGATATGACAAAATAGCAATCGTCAATTCCATTCGCCGTACACTCCGTAAGCTCATCGAATACCATGTCGAATCTGACCTCCATAAAGCTTAAATCTTCCAGAGCTTTACTTATCTCACGGCAAAGCTTTGAAGCCTGCTTCTTTCTCTCATCTGTGAGCCTTGCAGCCGCCGACATCATAGCCTTCTCAGCCCTTTTTATTCTGCCCGAAAGATCAGCTATATACTCATCATACTCTGAGAGTCTGTCGTATTCCTTCTTGATATTCTCAAGATAGTCATACACATCCTGCACCGAAGATCCGTATTTTCCCTTTATATCATTTATCACATCAAGCCTTGATTCCACACTTCTGTACTCGGCATCGTCAAATTCCAGGCTCTGCATATAATTGCTGAGTTCAACATTAAAATCGTTTAAAAGCGCATCTATATTCTCAAGCTGACTGTAAAGCCCGCCTATCTCACCGTCGAGATCCTTTATCCCTCTCATTGTGCCAAGGACTCTTCCTATCTCACTGCCCGCCGATGAAGACATCTCGTAACCTGTGACGCTGTACACTTCGGATGCAGCAGCAACTATATCTCTGGCGTTCACCATCTTGTTATACTGATGCTCTACATCCTCGTCCTCACCAGGCTTTATGTTGGAAGCCTCTATCTCGGATATCTGATATTTGAGGAATTCCACCTTACGGCTTCTCTCGCTCTCATCCATGGCAAGCTCATCAAGTTCCTTCTTCAGCTTTACATACTCTCCATGACAGGCTGCAACCACTGCCTTAACCGGGTCTATAGTCTCCCTGCCATATCTGTCGAGGATCTTTATGTGCTCCGCTTTCTTCATAAGTGTCTGCTGCTGATGCTGAGTATGCATATCTATGAGAAGTGCTGACACCTCTTTTAGCTTGGATGCTGTAACCGCCATATCGTTTATAGTGTTTATCGTTCTGGAGCCAACTATACGTCTGGTTATAAGTATCTCTCCATCTTCCGACGGATTCACGCCGAGCTCTCTGATCTGATCGGCTGTCTGATCATCATCAACAAGAAACAGGAGCTGGCAAAAACCTTCCTTTCCCTGTTCCCTGACTATATCCTTAGGAAGCTTGTCTCCCATTCCTATCTTTAGCGCACCCATGATTATGGATTTACCTGCTCCGGTCTCACCGGTCAGTATATTGAGATTGTCTGTAAAATTCACATTTGCATCGTCTATGAGCGCAATGTTTTTTATATGTACATTAAGTAACATCATTTCCTCCTGTTGTCACACAGAATCTCTACATATCATGCCTTTTATCTATAACTTTTATGTTATATCTTATTAAATAAAATTTATTCTGGACTGAAATCTCAAAATATATTCTAATCTGAAGTCTTAAAATAAATTCTGTTCCGGGGCTGTCATCCCCTGTTTTTCTCTATCGCTTTCATTACCGTGTCTGTCATATCACGGCTTCTGACTGCCAGAAATATAGTATCATCTCCGGCTATACTTCCGAGAAGTCCATTTATCTCCACATTGTCAAGTGCCGCCGCAACAGCCATCGCCATGCCGGATACCGTCTTGATGACTATGAGATTCTCCGCCGGAACCATAGACAGTATTCCCGCACTCAGCACTTTCCTGTACGACTCTATGGATTCGTGGTTTGTCTGTTTTCCCAGAGTATATTTCTGTCTGCCCCCTGCCACTGCAACTTTTGTGAGATTTATCTCCCTTATGTCTCTGGAGATTGTAGCCTGAGTTGTCTTGAATCCGGCCTCCGCCAATTTCTCCTGCAATTCATCCTGAGTCTCAATATCATACTGTTCGATTATAGCCAATATCATAGCCTGTCTCTTTTGCTTCATGCTATTTTCCCCCAAGCTTATTTCTAAGTATCTCGTAGAAATTCACATCACTGGCCTTTATGAGCTTTGTGGTTCTTTTGGATACACATATATCAAGAATATCCCCAGCTGAAAGTTCCAGATCATTCCCGCCGTCAAATGAAACTATCGCCTCTGTCTCCTGTGTCTTCCTCTTCTTTGCTATAGCTATGGACACCTCCGCATCACTCGGAAGAACAATACTCTTGGATGTGAGGGAATGAGGACAAACCGGAGTGATTATCATAAGCTGCGCCATCGGATCAACTATAGGTCCTCCCGCAGACAGATTGTAACCGGTCGATCCTGTGGGCGTGGATATGATGATTCCATCGCCCTCATATGCATTCAGAAAGCTTCCATTCACATATACATCAAGACCTATCAGTCTTGAAAATCCGGCTCTGCTTATGACGATATCATTTAACGCCCGCTTTCGCAGCACAGCATTGTCGCCGGATCTCACACTTCCCCTTACCATCATCCTCTCCTGAATAGAGAAGTCGTCAGATAAGAGTCTTTCCATGATAGCAGCAAGGTTCGTCACCTCTCCCTCAGTCAGAAAACCGACTGTTCCAAGATTTATCCCAAACATTGGTACATCAACATGACTGACCGTGGACGCCGCATTGAGCAGAGTTCCGTCCCCTCCGAGGACAAGTATGCAGTCATACCCGGAAAGCACACGGACAACCTCATCTTTGCCAAGAGCGCTGAAGCTGTAACAATCCATATATCCGCTCACGCAGTTTTTTTCCTGTATATAATCCCGAAGCCTTGCCAACACCTGGGCGTCATCATCCTTGTCAGGGTTATATACTATGTAAAATGCCTCCATGTCCTCTCCTTTATACAGATTTATTAAGCATATCGTGGGACTCACTGACCAGAGCTTTTATATCAAATTCAGCATTCTCCCTGCTCTCATCCTTTGTCATATACAGAAGATATTCGATATTGCCCTCCGGTCCTTTTATAGGAGAGTAACTCAGATCAAGAGTCCTGAAACCGTTATTTCTGACATAGTCAACTATCATCTGCACAACCTCTATATGGGTGGACAGTTCCCTGACCACGCCCTTCTTGCCGACCTTCTCACGGCCAGCCTCAAACTGCGGCTTTATGAGACATACTATCTCTCCATTCTCAGTCATGAGCTCCTTAACCGCAGGAAGAACCTTTGTGAGTGATATGAAAGATACATCTATAGATGCAAATTCTACCCTGTCATCTATATCCTCAGGTGTCACATATCTTATATTTGTCTTTTCCATGCACACAACCCGCTCATCATTTCTGAGTTTCCATGCAAGCTGTCCATGTCCCACGTCTACCGAGTACACCTTCACCGCACCGTTCTGGAGCATACAGTCTGTGAATCCACCTGTAGAGGCTCCGACATCCATACACACCTTGCCATCTAGCGTCACACCAAAATTATTCATGGCCTTCTCAAGTTTCAGACCACCACGACTCACATACTTAAGAGTATTGCCCCGCACCTCAACCTTTGCAGTCTCCTCAAATGTTGTGCCGGCCTTATCCTCTTTATTATTGTCAACATACACAATTCCCGACATGATTATCGCTTTCGCCTTCTCACGGGAATCCGCAAGCCCCTGTTCAACCAGAAGCACATCAAGTCTCTTCTTCATCAGCTTTCCTCGTATATACTTGTACTCATTCTAATTACTCAATTACTCTCTTTAATCCTGTCATATATAGAAGATGCATCCAGCCCCAGAAGTTTTCTGAGCTGTGGCACGGTTCCATGCTGGACAAAACTGTCATCTATGGCGCATGTCGTCACCTTGACCGGAAGCTGTTTTTCCTCGACATACTCCTCTATCATGCTGCCGTAACCGCCATGCTTTATTCCTTCTTCAACGACAAATATTCTGTCGTGCTCCCGGCTGAGATCGTCTATCAGTCCAGAGTCAAATGGTTTTAAAAATATCGCATTTACAAATGTGATATCCACACCTTCTTCAATGTATTTATTATACACTTTCTCCGTCTCCTGAACCATGTTGCCAACAGCGATAAGTGCAAGGCCGCTGCTGCCCCGGTGTATCACTTCACTTTTCCCATATTCCACAGGTGCGGCTGCATTCTTAAGGCCATAGTAAGCCTCGCCTCTTGAATACTTGATCGCCACAGGGCCATCATAGGCAACTGCCCACTCCATGGCCTTTGTGAGCTCATATCTGTTCTTCGGCGCAATGATCGTCATATTCGGAATGTGCGACAGAAAAGCCGTGTCAAATATTCCCTGATGTGTATCTCCATCCGCACCCACAAGTCCGGATCTGTCTATCGCAAATATCACATGAAGTTTCTGCAGACATACATCATGGAGTATCTGGTCATATGCCCTCTGCAGGAATGACGAATATATAGCCACAACCGGAACAAGTCCTGATGCGGCAAGTCCCGCAGCAAATGTGACAGCATGCTCCTCTGCTATTCCCACGTCAAACGCGCGATCCGGGAACTCCTGTGCAAACATGGACACTCCTGTGCCCTTTCCCATTGCTGCCGTTATCGCAACGATTCTTCCATCCTTCCTGCCAATTTCCACAAGCTTTCTGGCAAATACTGCCGTGTTGGTCATAGCTTTTTTCTCTCTCAACATTCTGCCAGTCTGTATATCAAACGGCTCAATGCCATGGAAATAGCTTGGATGCTTCTCGGCATGTACATAGCCTTTACCCTTTACAGTCTTGACATGAACAATTATAGGCCTGTCGAGCTGTAGAGCCTTCCTGAATGTGGCCTCCATGACATCTATATCATGACCGTCTATGGGACCTATATACGTCACGCCAAGCTCTTCAAAAAACATCCCCGGCACGAGTATCTGTTTTATAGAATCCTTAGACTTCTTGAGGCCCTTGGCAAGATGTTCTCCTGCAACAGGGATTTTCATGAGAAGCTTCTCAACGTTGCCCTTAAAGTCGTTGTACTGCTGCCCAACTCTGAGTTTACTGAGATATGTCGACATTCCTCCTACATTCTGATCTATGGACATATTGTTGTCATTCAGTACGACCAGACAGCTTGTCTTTATATCTGCCATATTATTCATGGCCTCATACACCATTCCGCCAGTGAATGACCCATCTCCAATAACCGCTGCTATCTTCTCATCAGTACCTTTTATGCTTCTGGCACAGGCCATGCCCAGCGCAGCAGATATTGAGGTAGAGCTGTGACCTGTATTGAAAGAATCACACGGACTCTCACTGCTTTTAGGGAATCCCGACATTCCCCCAAACTGTCTGAGGCTTGACATATCATTCTTTCTGCCAGTCAGTATCTTATGGACGTAGGACTGATGTCCCACATCCCATATAAGCTTATCTTTAGGAAAATCCAGTACCCTGTGAAGAGCTATTGTAAGCTCTACGCATCCAAGATTCGGTGCCAGATGGCCACCTGTCTCACTTACATGTGACACCAGAAATTCCCTTATCTCATCCGCCAGCTCCGGCAGATCAGCTCTGTCAATGTTCTTTATATCATTTTCCTGATTTATTCTATCCAGTATATTCATACACACACCACTGGCCGGATGTTATCTCTGTCTGCCAACCAGCCAGATCACAAGCTCCTTAAGGAACTCATTATCTCCGTCCATCTCTTCCAATTCTCTTACTGCTCTCTCCGACAGCTCCCTCACATAACGTCTCGACTCATCCACTCCGTGTATCGTGACATATGTAACCTTGCCGTTTTCCTCATCACTCAGTGTCGGCTTGCCAAGTATGGCGCTGTCACCGCACACATCCAGGATATCGTCCTGTATCTGGAATGCCATTCCCACATCCGAGGCGATCTTCTCCACAGCCTTTATCTGCTCTTCATCCGCCCCTGCCAGGATAGCTCCTATCATCATAGATGCCTCAATAAGTGCGCCAGTCTTGTTCTCATACACATACTCAAGCTGCTCCTTTGTGAGCTGCTTTCCTGTCATCTCGACGTCAACTACCTGACCGCCTATCATGCCATATATTCCCGGCTTTCTCGCAAGCACACACAGCGCATCCGCAACCTTCTTCACATCAGTATCCATGGCAAAAGCCTTGCATGCGGTCTCATATGCATAATTCAGGAGCGCATCACCGGCCAATATGGCCATCGCCTCGCCAAAGACAACATGTGATGTCTTTCTTCCCCTTCTGTAATCATCATTATCAAGTGCCGGAAGGTCATCATGTATCAGCGAGTATGTATGTATCATCTCTATGGCTGCCATAAACGGCTTCACCACATCCGATGTTCCTCCAAACAGCCTGAAAGTCTCCTGCATGAGCATAGGACGCAGTCTCTTGCCTCCAGCCTCCACAGAGTAGGCCATAGCCTCACACACCGTCTTCGGAAATCCTGTTATCTCCGGCAGAAAAGCCTCAACTATACGACTCACTTCATCCGCTTTGTCACGGATCTGATCTTCTATATTCTCTGGCAAAGCTGCGGTATTCATCTCTGTCATGTTTCCTCCTGACCTGTAAGCATTATCATCTCTTTCTCCACATCACACAGATAATTCTTACATCTGTTAATGAGCTGTACTCCCTCTGAATACACATCCAGAGATTCTTTGAGTCCCGTCTGTGAATTCTCCAAAATAGCAGCTATCTCCTCAAGTCTTCCCAGTGCTGCTTCAATGGACATATCTCCAAGTCCATCCGAAACACCCTGTGTATTTTCTGCCATATCTATTCCTCCTGTCCCGCCGCACCACTTACGACGGCCTGTATCTTTCCATCATGTAAAGTGAGTTCTATCTCAGAACCCTGTTTGACATCGTTCACCGATCTCACCGGTTTACCGCATGACTCCACATATCCAAATCCGTTAACCAGCTTTGCAGTAGGGGAAAGTCCATGTATCTTCTCCGTCATTACTGCAAGAACATTTGCCCGGAGTTCATACTTTCTCAGCACCGCCCTGTCAAGCCTGTCACCGTCCTGATTCAACCGGTCAGCTGTGATGTGAATTTTGTCGCGCAGCGCCTTGCTCATGAACTCTTCTATATCTTTGATCTTTTCAAGCTGTGACGTGAGCTTTGCCTCCGGTCCCAGCAGTTTTATCTGTCTCTCATATCCGGCCACTGTCCTGACCATACCGGCGTACCTGTTCCTCATCAGCGTGGTCAGGTACTGGCATCTGCTGTCAAAATCCGCCACCACATCAGCCATTACCGGAAGTGCATGCATCACAGCTGTTGACGGATTGGATTCTCTCCTGTCTGCAACCATGTCAGCAACCGTTGTATCTATCTCGTGACCTGTGGCTGATATGATCGGAGTCTCTGCGTTGAATATAGCCCATGCAACCTGTTCCTCATTGAATGCCCACAGGTCCTCCCTGGAGCCTCCTCCTCTTCCGACTATTATCACATCCAGCCCCATGGAATCAAGTATCTCGATTCCCCTTGATATATCCGCAGCGGCATACTGTCCCTGAACCGTTGCAGGATAACATACAAGCTGGGCATAGGGATCCCGCCGCTTAGCCACAGCTTTGATGTCACTTATGGCTGCCTTTGCACCGGCTGTAACTATACCGATCTTTCTCGGATATGAAGGTATCGGCTTCTTATACTCATCTGAAAAAAGCCCCATGCTGTCAAGTCTGGCGATGAGCTTTTCCAGTCTGGCATTCACTTCGCCTTCACCCACTCGCACAAGCCTGTCTACATAGAGCTGATATTTTCCGTCCCTGACGAACACATCTATATGTCCAAACGCATGAACCTTGTCACCGTTCTTTGGCTCGAATTTCAGGCCATACATCTGCTTTCCTGCAAACATGACAGCCGACAGGACTCCGCTGGGATCCTTGAGACTAAAATACATATGTCCTCTTTTATCCCTTCCGAGTCCGCTGATCTCACCCTCAACGCCCAGATTGCCAAGCCAAGGCTCGCCGGCCACAAGCTCCTGAATCTTTTCGTTAAGTTCCTTGACTGTATATATACTATTCTGCAGCATCGCTGCTTCCCTTCTCTGATGCGTCATCCTTCTTGACAAGTTTTGCAAGAAGCGCATTCACAAATTTGCTTGCAGACGCATCGCAATATTTCTTTGACAGCTCAACAGCCTCATTGATAGCTACCTTCTCAGGTATCGAACTGTCGTATATAACCTCATACACGCCCAGTCTCAATATCGCAAGTTCCTCCTTGCCTATACGTGGGAGCTTCCAGCCCTCTGATATCTCTGATATTGTTTTATCTATATCATCCTTTCTGGACATGATATCCATAACCTTATCTGTTATATACTGTCTGTCACTATCAGATACAGATGCATAAAGCAACGGATCATCCTCTTCATCACCGGGCATCTCTGTGTCAAATGCGAGATCTATCTGATCTCTCATCTCGTCCAGGGTATTGAACTCTGCTGTAAACACTATCTTAAATATCTTGTCTCTTATCTCTCTTCTTGTCATGTTTTCCTCTCCACTGTCAGTTCTCGCCATTTATCCTGATACTTACTTGCCATCGCCCACACGGACGCCTGCAATCCTTATATTCACTTCCTCAACCATAAGACCTGTCATAGTCTCAATAGCCTGCTTAACCTTGTCCTGTACCTGTCCTGATACAGATGGGATACTATATTCATACAGCACCTCTATCGCAAGTTCCACTTTAACTTTGCCTGGGAGCAGTTCCACCTTGACACCCTTTGCAGGATTCTTTTTGCCAAACCTCGATGCAAGTTCATTCGGAAGATTGCCCGTAAGTTTGTATACACCTTCAACCTCACCTGCTGCAAGTCCGGCAATGATAGCAACCACATCATCAGCTATCTGCACTTTGCCAAGGGAATTACTCTCTTCTATATTATAGGAACCATCCTGAACTGCGATGTCTTCATTCACATTCACTGTATCGCTCATAATTCTACCTCCCGCTATATTTATAGCAATCGTATAATATCTTTCTCTATAATGCATCCTCTGTCATATGTCTGTCCATCTCCCTGATGATCCTCATCAGGGCATAGCTATAGACAGACTTCAAGTATTATATTGAACACATTATAATATCCTGACAGGCATTTTGCAAGTATCTGAGATATAAGACAGATTACTTGCTTCCGACCAGGGATATCGCTATCTGGCTTATATCGTATCCCGTTTTTCTTGTCACTATATCCTCTATCTGAGCCTTTTCCGTCTCACTTAATGACACAGTTCCAATAGATACATCCACAGCGTCGTCACTTATTGTAACTATTGCATCCTGATATCCCTTTGCAGCGAGCACTGTCTCCACATCCGTCTCCTTCTCAATGTTGTCGCTGAGTTTAACGTATGTATCTGCGGCCTCCTTCTTGGCATCATCGCTCAGTGCCTCATCGCTTATGACATCCATAAGTGCCTCCTTGCTCTTTGATCTGCTCTGCTCCCTGGTCAGCTTGGCTGCAGCCATGTTACTTGTCACCTGTGCACTTGTGAGAACCGCATCGCCAATCTCACTCTCAGATCCATTCAGCTCCATATCTCCTATCTGCCCATCCTCATGCGCATTTCCCGCATCTGCCACATCTTCACCAGCTGCCGTATCAGAATTCTCTTCCTTGACCAGATCCGCATTTTCAGACACAGCCCCATCAGTAAGATCCTCATAGTTCAGAACCTCAACCTGCTTTTCCTCCTTCTTATCGGATTTCTTCTTGTCCTTTCCCGCATCTGCAAAGCTCATATAACCGGCCACACCGATCATAACAGCCAGAGCAATGATTGCAAGCCTGTTCCTGCCAAATACTTTCTTCATAAAGCCCTCCACATTAATTTGCTTCTAATATCACAATTTTATGCACGGGAACATCAAATAATGCCTGAACAGCATTTGTAATATTCAGCGTTGTCTCGCCATTTTCCGCACCACGGCAGCATATGACCACTCCCTCTATCTCAGGTTCATTGTATTTGGTCACATAAGGTTCCTTAAGGCTTCCATCATCACGTATAACCGTGTCCTCCGTAACACTGCTCTGGCTGCTGCCGCTGCCCTCACTTTTGCTTGTACTCCTGTCCTTTAACGCCACCTTCTCCCCACTGTCTTTAACTGTTATCATCACACTCACGTCCGATATACCGTTCATATTGTTCAGCATATCTGTAAGACGCTTTTCCATATTCTCAGCATATGCAGCAGTGGCAGTCATCCCGGTTTCCGCATCGTTATTTTCAAAATCTGTTGTGACGTCATCCGCAGTGTCTCCTTCGCCTTTGGTGTAGGACCGTCCGGCTGTTCCTGTATCTTCATCCTGCTTTTTAGAGACAGGCCACACCACGATCATCAGACATATCCCTGCAAGTAAAATAAGCAGCAACTTATACATTCTGTTGTTGCTGCTTTTTAGTATTCCTTTTAAATCCATTGTCATACACCGCCCATCACATGATAATTATCCGGTCCGTTGATATGCCATATTCAGCTGCCACAGCATCTGCTATTCCTCTAAAATCATTTTCATTCATTGATATTCCCTTCCCATTCATCTCCCTGTAATCAACTGAAATACCGATACTGTCTATCTCCATATTATCAGTCAATACTATATCTGCTTTTACATACACCCCATATCTGTCTTCAATATACTGCTCTATGACCTGTTCCATCGACATTACATACACAGCATCATCGCCAGCTTCTATCTCCAGCCCAATTGACTCCTCATATACATTGAACAAGATCTGTTCATCACTCACAACAAGCTTTATCACTGGTGTGAGCACTACAATTATCATCACAAACCCCACTGCAGTCTGTATATATCTGCGCATTTTAGGATCCGGTGCAATGTGGAGCATCACCGAAAAAAGTATGCTGCATATAACCACATTCTTAATCCACTCAAACATGCGCTTTCTCCCCTATAACACTCAGCCCATCATATACTCATAGTCATGAGGGCTATGCTGATCACAAACATCATCGCACTTATTCCGCATGCCCAGAGCATCATCTCTATAGAAGATGCCATCACGCCCACGCCTTCCGCATATCTCTTGTCTCCGATGGGCTGCACAAGTGCTGCTATACATCTAAGTGTGAACACGATCACCAGAATCTTTATCATTGGAACCGCCGCCAGGATCACCACCACAACCGTACACGCCATTCCCATGCAGTTTTTTATAAACTGTCCTGTACTTACGATCACCCCAAGTACAGCGCTCACAGAAGACATACCTGACAGTTTCCCAAGCATTCTCAGAACACCATTTCTTGACACCTTATCCATGGCTGGTGCTATCATACTCTTCACCACATTTATTCCGGTTACCACTGCAAACATGGTTCCAAGCCCCCACTTTGCAATACTCTTCATGAGATTTGCCAACCGCGAGAAATAATCCTCCCGGTTCAGATTGTTTACCAGAGATATGAGTCCGCTGCACTTGATGAGCGGGAGTATGATCTTTATTATCCCGTTCTGACACATATATATGACCAAAACTATGATCGACTGTGAATACCCTGCGCTCTCCGGTCCCTGCACATACAATATCGACGAAGCGTACATGGGATAAAATGCCTTCATAAAATCAGTCACATTTCCCACCGTGTCAGTTACAATCGACTGAACCACAAGAAAGTCTCCAAGCAGCAGTGACACGATCACCATGTAAGTGACCATAAATCCATTCTCCATAACATATTCACCCATATTACCTGAAAGCTGTGCAAATGTACTTCCAAGTATGATGACCGCCAGAATCTGAAGTGCGATCACACGGCTTGTCCTCAGTTCATATATGACACTGTCTGTAAATGCCCTGAGTGCATTTTCCATCGCCTCGTCAACCTGTCCGTTCCTCATGGCATTATATATCTCACTGAATGTCACGGTCGTCTTTGATGACAGAAGTCTGTCTAGCTCATCGAATTCATATTCATCGCCCTGCCACAGATCAGCGCCTGAATCTTCCTCCGCAGCACACGCAGTGGTTAATCCTCCATGCCACACAATAAAAAGCGCCACCATCATCAGGGCAGCTGCAGCCAGTCTACCCCTCAACAATCTTCACCACCAGATCTATAACGCTCATGAGAACCGGTATACTGAGAAGAATCAGTGATATCTTCCCAGCCATCTCAACCTGTGTAGATATGGCATTATACCCGGCATCACGGCATATATCACTTGAAAACTGACATATGTATGCCACGCCTATCATCTTCAGTATAATATCTATGTATGTCACATTCAGCGTCACATAGTCCATGATCTTATCTATGTATATCGTTATCTGACTGAACTTGCTGACAACAAAATACATGATCATAGCGCATCCGGCTATGGATACCAGAGTGCCATAGCCGGCATCCGCATCCTTTATCTTCAACGCTATCAGAACGACTACCACCGCTGAAAATGCTATTGCTATAAGATTCATAATCCATATGCACTCCTTCTAACCACCTATATTTACAAGATCCATAATCTCACTGAAAAGATCGTTTATGTAAGGAATGACCCATGACAACACAATTATAAGTCCGGCGAGATTGAGCAGATATGCATGTTCTTCCCTGCCGGAATGTTTGAGTATCTGATTGAGCAGGGCGATCAATATACCCACGGCTCCGATTTTCAACAAGATCTGGATCGTCACTGTCTTTCCCCCCTCTCATGCGAAGCAAATCCCACACCTGCCATCCACAGCCGGGTTCAAACCAACATGATGACGACAAACACTCCCCCTAGTATACCAAGAGAATTTGACAATCTGCATATTCCGCTGTCTCTGCTCTTCTCTCTCTCATATCTGTCTTTAAGGATATTCTCCACCAGTTCCATACGCGATAACTGAGCCTCCACATCCATATCGCCAAGTATCCTGCCAAGTCTGTCCACGTCGTCCAGCATATCGGACTTCAGCGCACTCAGATCTCTCAGAATTACCATAGACCTATCCCATATATCAAAAAAGGATCTGTCACCTGTATTCTCCAACTGTGATGCCATATCACTGACCCATATCTTAACTGTTCCGTTCAGTCTGTCCGCACTGTCAGCCATAAGCTCCGGAAGCTCAGTGCCGGCATATGCAATCTGTCCCTTTATGATTCTTATAAATAAAAGTATCTCCTCCAGTTCCCTCACCATTCTTCCATGATACTGCCCCACGGCATGTCCGATCATGAACGATGCATATATGACAAGAAAACATCCGGCAATCTTAAGCATATGCTCACTCCCCCTGTTCGCACCAGCACATCCTGTTGCCCTGACCGTCAAATATATCAGATACCTGCCCTGCTCTCTCCCCGCCCAGGACAACATACCTGTCAAATATCCTGTTCTCCACAAGGCGTCTGATTCCTGCCCGCTCTCTCACATCATCAATAGAATATCCATGTGCAGTGGCAAGCAGCCTGCACCCACAGTTTACCACCCCGAATATAGCATCCACATCGGACGGACCTCCTATCTCATCCACCGCTATGAGCTCCGGAGCCATAGTCCTCACCAGCATCATCATTCCTGCGGCTTTTGGACAGCAGTCAAGTACATCAGTTCTCATCCCCACATCATTCTGAGGAATTCCCTTGTAGCATGCGGCAATCTCTGATCTCTCATCCACAACACCGACAGTTGTCCCCCTGTCCGACACCACTCTGATCATGTCACGAAGAAGTGTTGTCTTACCGTGGCACGGAGCAGAAACGATCAGTGTACTGAGCAGTCTGCCATCTGCGTATATATATGGCAGCACAGGCTCACAACATCCCTTGATCTCATGAGCAACCCTTATATTCAAAAATGAGATGTGTCTTATGCACTTTATTCTTGTACCATCAAGAATAATCTTTCCTGCAACTCCTACTCTGTGTCCACCACAGACCGTGACAAATCCCTGTCTTATCTCATCCTCGTAAGCATACAGAGAGTGATTGCAGACGCACTCCAGGGTATCATTCACATCCCTGGCAGTCACTATATATGCCTGCTTCATGTTGTCCACACGCTGTCCCTGCCCACTCACATATATCTCCGCATCCTCATACCTTAGTATAAACGGACTGTTCACTCTCAGCCTTATCTCCCACAATTTTGCATAATCAAGCCCAAGCTTCTCAACCATACACCTGATCCTGATCGGCAGAATATGCAATATATCCTCTCCACACATACGTATTGTCCTCTTTTTTTGATCCTGCTAATACACCTACATAGAAAATATATTCACGACATGGACGGAATAGAACCTTCGATTTTCCAGCCTGGCTGGTGGCATATCCCAGTCTTCCTGATTCTACTGCATATTTATAAACTCCGATAAGCCATCAAAAAAAGACCCGGGTCCGCAAAACGCAGACCCGGGTCTCTTAAAAATCTTATATACAATGTATAATTATACTCTTGAAAGATACTCACCTGTACGTGTATCGATCTTGATAGTATCGCCTTCGTTTACGAAGAGAGGTACTGAAACCTGTGCACCAGTCTCAACTGTACATGGCTTTGTAGCGCCTGTAGCTGTATCTCCCTTTACACCAGGCTCGCACTCTGTGATAACCAGCTCTACAAAGAGAGGTGGCTCTACAGCAAATACATTGCCGTTGTGTGAACAGATCTTACAGAGCTCGTTCTCCTTGACAAACTTCAGTGAATCACCTATAGCTGCTGAGCTGATAGGAATCTGATCATATGTCTCTGGATCCATGAAATAGTAAAGATCACCGTCATTGTAAAGATACTGCATATCCTTTCTCTCGATATGTGCCTTCTCGCACTTCTCTGTTGGACGGAATGACTTCTCTACAACACCACCATTCTTGATGTTCTTAAGCTTTGTTCTAACGAAAGCTGCACCCTTTCCTGGCTTAACATGCTGGAACTCTATAATCTGATAAATATTTCCTTCGAATTCGATTGTAACGCCGTTTCTAAAATCGCCTGCTGAGATCATCTCTGCCATAACTATCTTATCCTCCTTAAAGATGTAAACTTCTTGTCACATTTTATAATATATGAAATAATTTTTCAACTATTTTTTAACCTTAATGTATCCCTTAGTGTATTCCTTAACCTAAGTACCTTACCTACGCTCTTCTGTCAACTGACTGTGCAATAGTTTTTCATCATCTGCAGCTTTTCTCTTTTTGCCCCAACACACACCAATCAGAACAAACAATATAATGCCCGCACAGCTGATCATTATTCCAATCTTAAGTCCCGGCGTGTGATACTCCAACCTTATATCATGCTCCCCCTCGTCAAGCTTCACACCCATGTTCCCGGTTCCAAGAAGCAGTTTCTGTGTCTTCTGACCGTCAACATATACCGTAATTCCATCACTATACGGAAATGCCATATAGAGTATCCCATTGCTTTTCGCTGTCACATGCCCAGTGAATGTATTGCCCGAATATTGATTGACCTTCAACGTCTCGTCCGTTATATAAGGCTTAACTTTGTCAAATAGTTCTGTGTTAAAACTATATAGTTCAATTTTCTTATTCGCATATTCTCCCACTGATGCGCCACCTATGACTGACACCTTGACACTCTGGCCTTTTTTTACATGACCGCCATATACCAGCTGTCCCGATGATGTATACATAACCTCAGATGATACTTTTTTGTCTATATACACTGTTACGGCCTGGTCTCTGTTATCGGCGCTGTATACATATAGATCCATATCTTTGTCCGCTGTGAATTTCAGCTGTATACACGCATGGTACTGGGTACTGGTGCCAGAATATACATACTCACCAACTCCAGTTCTCTCAAACTCGCCAAAATTCCATGTCTCATCAATTCCCCTGCCTGTACTGACCAGATACCTGTCTGTCATGCCAAGGCTTTTTGATACATCATATCCGATATTCCCCCATGGAATAATCTCCATTAGTTTCCCGCCTGACATATTCCCCAGCTCTCTTCCAAATCCAGCGGAGATAAAATCCGACTGATTCTCTGCAGCTGTCCCATCAGCCCTCCAGTTTTCTATATCATCAGAAACCATGAACCCACAGTCTGACAACTCGTCTGCCTCATACACATTATACTTTGACTGCCCATACAATAGATGATAGCCTCCGTTGGTATTCGTTGAATTCGTCAATACATATCTCACATTATACATCATAGCCGTAAGCGGTGTCGCTCCATCATATACGCACTCAACATTATCAAAATGAGAAAGTCCCATCGAGGAAAACGCATTTACATAATAGCCATTTATCATAGATGAATACCAGTTCACCTCTGAAGCAGGTGTGTAATTGTCGTTGACTATAGCCGTCTTTCTCACACCGTCATGTGTATTCAGAAGATTGTATTCCGCCTCCCACTCTGACAGGCGTATGTTGTCTATCATATCACCTTCATTTGCCTTGTTCTTCATGGTATAGACCATATTACCTGAAAGCTCTGCTATCCACAGCACACATATGATCATCACAGCCGTAGCTGTGCGTATACTCTTTTTCGCTGCCAGAACAAGCAATATGATATCCATAACAAGTACCAGCAGAAATGTCACATAACAAAATGCCTCCTGCATCCTGCTGCTGCCGGTGAATGAAAGCGCAAATATGACAGCCGACATAACCCCTCCGGCAATGACATACGCCACTTTCATCTGTTCTATCTCCCAAAGCATTCTGTATGCAGCGATTACCAGCACAAATGTAAGAATGACCGCAAATCTGTTCCCGGTTCCATGTGTCACAACAAATCCATGTAATACGTAGTTAAGTGGCAGAAAATTCGCCGCCAGCATAAACAGCGCCATAACAGTTATATATTTTGCTTTCTGTTTTGCTGACACCTTACATCCAACTATGAACACGCACAGAAGCAGAACCACTACCGTACCACAATAATTATTGTTATTGTACAAATATCCATTTGTGATCTCCTTGAATGGGAAAAACGACACTATGTAATCTCCCAGATCTCCCCATATACTAAGGATCTGTGAATTGTCAAGAGATGTATTTCCAGCTTTCATGACACATAACGCAGCGGGCACAAGCACCACAGCCGCAATGCACACCGCAAGAACCGACAATCCCGCCAGCTTTAGTGCCCCCAGTATAAACCGCTTCCAGCTGTCTCTCTCCAGAAGAATATAATACATGACTATAAACATACACACGTAGAATGAATAATAAAAATTCACCACAAATGTAAGTGCAAGTAGTATCACATATCCCCTAAATCCTGTTCCTTCATTTATTTTTTCAATACAAAGCGCTATGAGCGGCAGCATGATAAGCGCGTCGAGCCATATAATATTCTGCCCATACGCCATGATATAACCGCAAAGTCCCCATGACATGGCACAACAGAAACGTACCAGTTCTCTTTTTGGCACATTGCGATCCACATCGCCTGCTATACCTGTGTGTCTGAAATAATACAGAGCAGTAACCGGTATAAGTGAACTCTTTATAACTATGATCAGTATAAGTGAGAGCTCCACATAACGGCTTCCAAGTATGACCGCTATGATATTAAAAGGACTCATCATATAGTAAAGCGCATTCAGATAAAAGTCTGTCCCCATGCCACTGTTCCACAGCACGAAGGACTTATCACTGCTGTGTACATAATTTATAAGAGTCCTCAGCATCGTGTTGTACTGGACATATGCATCATCCGTCAGAAAACACCTGCTGCCAAATGGATAAGCTTTCTCAGCAACCATTACTGCCATATAAAGCATCACTGACAGTACGAATGCGCCTATATACCACCACAAGCCACAGCTTTTTTTATTAATCCTCATCCAATATCCTCCTGACAGATCTATATTACTATCAGCTTCTTCTCTGAGGATGTAAGGTTCACAAAACCATTCTCGGTGACAGCAACCAGATCCTCTATTCTAACACCGAACTGTCCAGGGAGATAAATTCCAGGTTCAACCGTTATAACCATACCTGTTTTGAGCACATCAGTGCACTTTGGAGAAAATCTCGGATTCTCATGTATAAACAATCCAACCGAATGTCCAAGTCCATGTCCAAAGCAATTGCCATATCCTTTATCTGCAATGATACGCCTTGCAACAGCATCCACCTCATTGCAAGGCACTCCCGCTTTTATCATCTTCATTGATTCAGTCTGAGCCATAAGAACAGTCTCATACACAGTTCTCATGCTGTCCGAGGCATGTCCTATAGCTACGGTTCTGGTCATATCCGAGCAATACCCCTCATACAGGCATCCAAAATCCATGGTGAGAAAATCCCCATCCTCAAGCTTCTTATCGGTTGGAATCGCATGCGGCATAGATGAATTCCTGCCCGAAGCAGCGATGGTATCAAAGCTGAGTCCCTCTGCTCCGTTCTTCTTCATATAGTATTCAAGTTCAAGTGCGACTTCTCTCTCTGTGATGCCAGGCTTCAAATACCCAAGAATATGTGTAAACGCCTCATCTCCTATAGACTCGGCAGTCCTTAGCTTCTCAATCTCCTCCTCGGTCTTTACCTCTCTCAATGCTTCAAGTGCTCCATCAACTCCGATAAGCTCCACATTCTCAAGTCCATCTGAATACTCCGCATATTGCCTGAAGCTTATACTGTAATTCTCAAAGCCGGCTTTTATATGACCTTTACCTGCACATACATCAAGTGCTTCTCTGATACATTTCACATAACCCTTACCGGCTATATCTACACAATGATAATCAGGGCACTCACGCTCCACCTGCTCTGTGTATCTGGAGTCAGTTATCACATATCTGCCCGTCCTTGAATAGACTACCACTCCCTCACCCCTGTAGGAAGCTATATATCTCATACTGTACTGGTCTGTCACTATGATGGCATCCAGTTTTTTTTCATTCATGATCTGTTCAATCCTATATGCCATTCTTCCTGCATCCATGTTATGTCAACCTCCATACTAAATAATAATCATTCTAAACACCTATTCTAAATATCTATTCTCTTCGATAAATTATAGATTCTGTCTATATTGAATACACATATTTAATAACCAAGCAAATTATCTGAATCTAAATACCGAAATCTAAACATCTAAACTAGTCATCTAAATCCAATCATCTAAATTCTATAGTCTAAATCCAATCATCTAAATTCTATAGTCTAAATTCAATAATCTAAATCTAATAATCTAAACTCAATCATCTATATCTAATTACCTCTAATATCTCAGCCACTATGTCGTCAACCTCTATGCCAGCGACCGGTATCACTGCATCTGCGGCTGCCTCATATACAGACCTTCTCTCATCCAGAAGTTTTCTGACCTTTTCCTCCACATTATCGCCTTGAAGAAGAGGCCTTGTGTCATCACCCGCAAGCCTGTTTACCACCTCATCCGGGGTGACATCAAGATACACTATTGTACCCAGTTTTCTGAGTTCATCCACGTTCTCCTCGCGCATCGGAAGTCCTCCTCCGGTGGAGAGAACCGCATGTGAAAGTGTCCTGTTCAGTTCTTTTAAGGTGTCAGTCTCTCGCTGTCTGAAATATCCCTCACCCTTATCTGCAAACATCTGACTGATGGAACATCCCTCTTTATCCTCTATATACTCGTCGCTATCCAGGAAGCCATAAGAAAGTTTTTCTGCAAGTGCATGTCCAACAGTTGTTTTTCCGCATCCCATAAAACCGATAAGTATGACGTTGCCCCTGACCACATTTAGAAGTCTGTCATACACCATATCAGCGATATCCTCGGATATAGAGATATCATTCCACAGCTCATAGGCTATGATTCCCTGGTATAGCAGCATTCTGAGCCCATTATATGCTGTGGCCCCTGCTTTCCTGCAAAGTCTCATGAATTTCGTCTCAAACGGATTATATATGAGATCTACTCCAACCCTGACCCTTTTATAAAATGATTCATCACCTATGACAACATCCTCACATCCAGGAGCAAGTCCTATGGATGTAGACTGAAAGACTATATATCCCTCATCACTGTCAAGCCTGTCATAATCACTGAGGTTCATGGCACACACAGCATTTCTTCCAAAATACTTATTCATATCCTCCGCTATGGCCTGTGCCTTTTCAAGAGTCCTGTTAAGTATAAAAACCTCATCTGCCCCCTTATTCATGCACATATAGGCTACAGCCTTTGCAGCGCCGCCGGCTCCGAGTATGACGGTCTTCTGTCCAGCCAGATCTATACCATACACATCAAGCTCCCTTGACAGTCCAAGCATATCTGTGTTGTAGCCCTTATAACCACCGTCCACTCTCACAAGGGTGTTCACCGCACCTATGGCCTTAGCACCATCATCTATATCCACAAGACTGTCCATAACCTCGTTCTTGTGTGGAACTGTGGCGTTCATTCCAAGTATGTTAAGTTCATATGCTCCCTTAACTGCAGATGCAAGTCCTTCTCTCTGTGTGTGAAAGGGAACGTATACTTCATTTATCCCCAATATATCGCTAAGAGTATTATGTATAAGCGGCGACATAGTATGTTCTACCGGATCACCAAGAAGTCCAAGTAATCTTGTTTTTCCATTTATAATCATCTTTCATCCTCCAAAATAATTCCTACCAGCTCACAGTATAACACAAAAGAAGCCGGGCAATAAACCCGGCTTCCTGAATTTTTATTATTTACAATACTTTTATATCCTATGCGAATACATTCTTCTTCTCAGCAATGAAATCGTCAAGTGCTGGGACATTGATAGTATTGTCTGTCAGATCAAACAGAGGATCTGATGCCTTTACTCTTATGATAGTGTATACAGGAGCTTTCATTCCTACATACTCTACCTCAACAATGATGTATGTATGTGTACCATCATATGCTGCAAAGTAAGAATCTTCTGGTCTGAGGTTTACTGTCTTATCACCTCGTTTGTCACCATCTCTTACAAGATCAGTGATATTGTTCGTAAATTCACCAACCTTCTTGCCACCGATCGTATCATATGACAGAATCATCTTATCCTTTGTACTGTTATATGTTGGTGGAACAGGCTTCTCAGTCTTGAGTGAAGCCTCATCCAGATCAAGATCATAGTAGATATTAACCTTTGAGATCTTGGTATTTTCTGGTATGCCAATCTTGTAATCAAATGTAGGAGCATCTGTCTTTGCATCTATTATTCTTTCATATACTGTTCTGCCTGATGCTGCAATGATCTCCTCATCCTTTGGAAGTTCATCCTCCGCAGCCCATGTCTCAACAGGATCATAACACTTGATAGTTGGCATATCAGGTACCGCTGTAGCACTGTTTACAATTACGTTGATGAAGAGCTTTCTCTCATCGTTGTTTCTTGTACGTCTACCTGTTACTGATGAATGACCAGATCCACAATATGTTATTGCACCACTGCCATAAGCTGTAGTGTAGATGTAATATGCTTCCATTCCATCTCCAGGATCCGCTGCATACTTTGATGAACGCATCTTACTGTTAGATGAATTGTTTGAACCAGCAAGTGTATACCAAACTGTTATGTTGTCACTCTCAAGATCAAGTGCGTAAGCCTGCTGATGTGTACCTGAAATATTCAGTGAAGAACTGATATTGTATGGGTACAGTGTTACAAGACCTGAGTTAAGCTGTGTAGCCTTAACTGTCTCAGCACAAGCTGACTGATCCTGATTTGATGCCTGTGACCATGCTGTAGCTGCCTTAAATGACTCCTGAGCATATACATAAGGAAGTGTAGTCGTTGCACCAGCCATATTACCATTGTAGTAAAGTGCTGTCATGGCAAGTGCACTTACATATACCTTTGTATCCTTACCCTTGAGTGCCCACTCAGCCTGCTTAACATCCATGATATTTGAGTTGATACTGTTAAGTAATCCGTTACCGGCCTTATCATTGTTTGCATAAGGTGTCAGATAATACAGACTTGTGTCTGGTGAATTGTACTTAACATCCTCAAATGTTCCATCAGGTGTATATGATGTCTTACCGTAAGTATCATCTTTGCTGCTTAAGTAGTAAATCGTTGTGTCCTTTGTAAGTGTTGCATCCTTAAACTCTTCTACACCGAAATCAGTGTATGCTTCTGAAAGTGGAACAAGTCCTGAAGCAACAGTTTCGTTCTGTGTCCTGAAGTTGTTGAGAAGAACATATGCATCTCCATACTTGCTATCACCATTCTTATATCCTGCGCTCTCCTGAACACTGAATACTGCTGTATCTCCCTGAGTCCAATACTTATGGTAAATCTTAAGAGTCTCTGTTGTGTCCTCGTGAGCCTTACCACCGTTTGCACTGTAAGAAATCTTCTTGAATGTCTCATTAGTAACTGAGTAATCTCCAAGGTTCAGATCACTTGCATATGATACAACATTGTTTGTTATATCAACATGGAATCTGTTCATTCCTACAACTGACAGAAGCGATCTTGTAAGATTAACCGCACCTGCATTTGCATATGGTGACATAGAGTCATGGAAGAAGAACAGATCTCCGCCAGCGGATACATAGTCAAGTATGTACTGACATGTCTTCTTCTGGAAATCAACCTTGAATCCACCGAATGAATCTGATGGTCCAAGTACAAGTATTGAATACATCTTAGTCATGAACTTATTGCCATATGATCTTCTAAGATATGTATTGTACTTATCCTTCGCTTCAAGCTCCGCATCCTTAGCTTCTACAAACGCAGAATACAGATCTGCAAACTTCTGACCGAAATCAGTTGACATCTTATTATTCTTAAACGCTGCCTCACAGTGGTTCATAGTGTTGTACTTAGGCCAGAATAAAATGTAATAATCATTTGTATCCATAATATACTGGAGAACCTGTTTCTTTTCATCGACACTTCCCTTGAGGTTAACCATAAAATCAGAATAATCAACGTTTCCTGTATATGTTCCATCAAGATATGCAATAGCGTTTGTCAGGTATGTATCAAGCTCCTTCTTTGGTGCAACAACATCTGATGATGCCTTGTTGTATGCTGCAAGTGCTACTGTTACCTGGTTTGCATACTGTTCCTGAGTCATGTTGTCAACCTTACCGCCTGCAGCAAGTGTCTCAGCTTCCTCAACCATAGTGTCGAGGCAGTCATAACTTGACTGCACACCATCACCAGTGGTAAATGATGCCTTATCCTTTGATGCCACAACCAGATCAAGATTGATGTCATAATCATCTGATATCTCATCTGCAAGATTTGAATAATAATCATCTGCATCTGTATCTGTATCAAACTCGTATATACCGAATCTGTTCTCATGACGTCCGAGTACTGCATATTGTGTTGTTGATGCATTGTCAAGCTCTGTCATGTTTGCAAATACATTATACTTTGCAATCTTATGAGCTGTCTGTGACTCAATATCGAAGTACAGTGTATCAGTTGCGCCCCATGATGTTGCACCCTGTCCCTCAGACATTGTCTGAACCTGAAGAACATTGATCTCATTCTTTGCAAGCTGTGTCTTGTTGTTGACTATCTTGCTGAGACCGTTTGCTGTTGCAATTACGTCACCGCTTCTGTTGGTAATCTCCAGATACCATGCGGCAGATCCGAAGAACTCTGTGTCAAGTGTTACTGTAACTGACTTGTCAGTTCCCGCTGTAACTGTTCCTGGAAGGCATACATCCTGACCTGAGCTCTCAAACTTGGTATTCTTATCTACATCGACATACAGCTTGAAACTATATGTTGGATCATCACCATCAACTCTGAATGTAAACGACATTCTGTTCGATTTGATGTATGTAGACTCTATACCCTGCTGATATGTCACAGGCTTTTCTGTAACTGTGAGCCTCGTTCTATGTGCACTGCCTGATACAAGCTTGTTGATGGATGCTGATGTTAGATCATCCCATACAACCTTGTAGTTATAATATACTGTTCCACCGCTTGTACCCTTGTACCAGCTCTTCTTCTGAGCATCGCTGTCCAGAATATTCTGTATTCCGCTTCCGTTCTGGCTGTTTGCAGGAACGTACATCGTCCATAAGCTGTTACCAAACTTACCATCGGTATCGCTTATATACTGTGTTGCTTTGTTGTTGAATCCCCAAAGAACATTTGAACCATTTGCTCCGTTATGTCTTGCATATAATGTGCCTACAAGCTCGTACATTCTGGAAGATGGATCAAGATAATAGTTCTTTCTCTCAAGATTTCCATTGTTGTACCAATATCCCTGAAGAAGCTCATTCATTGATAAGCCCTCTCCATTTGCATTTGTTCCCTGCATCTTCTCATATACACTTGTCAGTTCATCACTGACCATAACCGGTCTGCCGGATGCCATATATGATACAAGCTCATCATACTTTGTCTTTGTGAGATCGTTACCATTCTCTGCAAGGTATGTTGTCTTATAATACTTGCTTCCAACATATGGTGAAGCCATCATCTCTGTACTTCCTGATATAGGTGCCGTATCCGGGCTATATGTTGAAGCACTCTGCAACTGACTAAGTGTACCTGTGTGATAGTACATAATGAATGTTGGGAATATCTGATATGTATATCCTGAAGTTGCATTACCTATATCACACTGTCCCTTGTACATCTCGGCAGGATTTCTGTCCATCGCACTTATGTCACCGCCGATATATACAAGATCATAAGTTGCTGCGATATTCTCCTTCATACCAATAAGCTGCTCAGTTGAAACCTGTGTCAGACTTATATCACCGTATGAAATTCCATCTATCGCATATGCTATCTTTGCCTTTGTAAGGTCAAAATCATAATACTCCGTCTTTGCTGCAAGCTCTTCCTTAGACTTGCCATTTACAACATCTGAAGGGACCGTGTAATAGTCTCCTGTGATAGGTGTTGTTCCATCACTTCTTGTTGAATATGCTGTTGAAACAGACTGATTGAGTGCTGCCACATCCAGGTCAATAGGATAATCCGGCTGTATCTCCAGAACCTTGAACTTATTGTCTGCTCCATCACGATATACACTTGCATTGATCACATCCGCAACAGCCTTAGCCGATGGACTTGTGATAACTGGAATACCAGGTTCATGATCATCGTCACCATTACCGGAGCCTGATCCCTTGCCATCTCCTGCCTTAGATGAAACTATAAAATACTGACCGCTCTCAACGCCATTCACAAGTGCCTTGAACACATCCTGACCGATCTCTTTGTTGTATGTACCCTTATCAATGAAGATAAAGTCAAACTGTGTGAGATCTACCTTATCTGGATTGTCACTTACCAATCCTGTCTGCGTCTGAGTGTACGCATCGTGAAGCTTCTTTACATACTCAGCAACCTTTGATGCGTCTGAAAGATCGAATCCTTCATAGAGCAGATCGTTCTTGTAAGCATAACCAAGACCGTCAACTCCAACATTAGCCATGAAATCATCATATGTGACAACTACTGTTGCATTTTCATTGCCATCTGCATCTGTTCTGTATACATATCCGGCTACATTGTCCTCCTCAGCAGCCTTGATACTGAAATCATATACACATTCGTTCTCATTATCCTCAAGAACTTTACCCGCATCCTGTGATATTCCAACTGTGAAGTCGTCAGAACTAAATCCATCATCTCCTCCTATAACTACTCTGTAGTTGTAGTTAGGATTGAGCTTTGGAAAACTGTATGTATACACAACCTCTGTTACTATGTTGCCATCTTCATCCTTCACCTCGTTGCCATCGGCATCGAGCTTTGGAATCTCCTTTTCCTCAAGTGGACACATGATCATCTCATCTGCAGAACTTCCCGCAATATGAAGATCTGTTCCATCCTCGACAATGAGATATGCACAAAGATTTACATCGCCTACCACCAGACCATAATCATCCAGTGCCATATCTGTACACCTTACAGTACCACTTACTGTCTTTGTCTGGACATCCATGTAAGCTGAACTTGCAAGAGACATATTGCTGTATGCTACCCCGCCATTTGTAAGAGCATCTACTATATCATTGCTGTCAAGCACGTATATGTCAGCTCCACTAGGCACATATTTTGATATACCGGTACCACTTGATGATGTACCATTTGCATACATATGACCTGTAAGTTCACTGTTTGGTGCTTTCTCAACAGACTTCCAGGTCTGTGTAGCATCATCAAACTTGTAATCGCCGGCAGAAGTCTCTGCACTGTTACCACTATTGCTATCCTTAATCTCAGAGAACATCGCACTTCCTGTACCATTCTCTGAAATTATAAGTATCTTTGCATTATCAAAATTCCAGACTTTCTTGTCACCCGTAAGTCCTGATCTCGATCCGGCCTTATCATAGGTGGAATCTGTAATATTATCCGGGACATTGCCATCCAGGAAGTCTGTGATAGATACCCCATCATACCACTTATAGTATGTTCCGAAGTTTAGGTAATCACTTCCACCCTGACTAGCTGTTCTCTCAGCCTTCAATATAAAATCTGAAATTGTATACTTTGTCTTCTCTATATCCGGTGTCGGCTCATTGTTATCATCAGCCTCTTCATATAATGTCTTGAAGAAATCTGCGTCAGTTACAAGTACATTGTCATATCTTGCAACAGCACCCTTTGTAATGAGCTTGTATGCCAGAGCACCCATTCTGAAATCATCATTGTTTCCTGTTATGTTTCCAGGCTCACTTGTACACAATGTTCCTGTACACATAGCAATTGGATGCGAATTAGCAGTCGCATATGCATCCAGCCAATTATACAGATCCTCACACAGATCATTGCTCTTGCTTGCATAATCCGATGCACTGTTTGCCCATATATAGATGAAATCTGCCTGATTAAGAATTGTCTGTGCACTCTTATCCATCTTGTTGAGCTGACTGATGGTACACGTAGTAAGAGTTACAGCTCCCTCTGCCATATTTGCATCTATCGTCTTATATCCATTGAATACCGCTTTTCTGAAATACTCACCAGCATACACGTATCTCCACAGATATGTGGTTGAGTCATATCCTGTAAGTTTCTTTGCATCACCAGTAAAAGCAGAATCTGTAACTGTCTCTGTGAGCTGAGTATCCATGGCAGCATTGGCTGCATAATCATCAGATACGATCTGAACAATTCGATACTTATCCTCACCCGTTGCTTTCTTTCCGGCATTATTGGAATTCTCTATTGCCAGATCGATATTGGAGAGACCTGTCAGTCCTGTCGTGGTGCCACTTCCAGTTGCATCGCTCACAGAAGCCTGAGAATCGGAATTAGCCAGTGTATAATTCACAAATATAGAGCTGACTACAAGTGCGAATATAATAGCTATAGATGATAAGACTATCTTTTTATTCTTAAACACTGTATTATCCTCCTCTATTAGTTCCACTCATGCTTCTTCAGCACAAATGAATTTCTAAGACCTACAACACTTGTTACTTCGTACTTCTCATCTGTCTTTGAATCCTTTAAGCCTATTGTTACTGCTATACTACCATCATCAGGATTTACCTGAAGCCTAAAACTCTCAACATTGTTAGCAAGAACTGTACCCTTCTCTGTCTTCACATCAACAAACTTGGTACAAGGATCAAGAACTGCCTTCGCTGCTCTAACCTTTCCGTCATCGCCGCTCTTAAGATATGCCTCAGCCTGTTCACGGGCTGTATCAGCTAACTGAGTTCTGTATATATACAGTTTTTTATTAGTCTCATCATATCCGATAGTACAGTATGCCGTCTCGTTAAGTGAAGATGAATACTGTATCCACAGATATTTTGTGTCTATAAATGTCTCTGGATCCTTTGAAGATCCCTCATTGGCAAAAGGTTTCACATCAGAAATATCATAGCATGTAGTACTGCCTGTAACTGAAACACCAGCACCACTTTTAACAGCAATATCCTGTGTCACATCACCAGCAGGGCCCTTCTTATATGTAAGTTTGCCTGCCGCCGCTGCTTTTTCCATAGTATCATCAGGCACTATGAAGCTTGCTGTGACCTTCGAATATGAAGTACCTGATCCTACATAACCATCTCCATTGATTCTGACATCACTAGCCCCCATAAGCATATCACTTATAGTATCATAAGCCTCACCGGCCTGTGTCTCGAGCTTCTGTCTGGATTTCAGTTTTTTATGTGACGCAACTGTCGATCCAACAAGTGTCATAACTGCTACCATGAATATACCAAGTATAGCCATGTAAAGTATCAGTTCTATGAATGTGAAGCCTTTGTTTTTATTCTTATACAT
>URJI01000002.1 GCA_900548215.1 uncultured Coprococcus sp.
TGCATGTGTTAAGCACGCCGCCAGCGTTCATCCTGAGCCAGGATCAAACTCTCATTAAAAAGTTTGTAAATCCTATGTCAGAAATCATACTAGCTTGTATTTTTCCTAACCATCTTTACTGTTATTGGTTTGTTGGATCTTTCGATCCGACGTTCTTGAAATTCTTGTTTGGAATTTCAGGGTTGTCATGTTGTTAATTTTTCAAGGTTCTCTATGTTCTCGCCTCTCAGCGACAACTTCTATATGTTATCACATCCGAAGTTCTTTGTCAACAACTTTTTTATCTTTTTTCAAGACCTTTTCGGTTGCTGATGTCTGACCTCTTCGGCGACAGCTTCTAAATACTACCACACCGAAGTGTGTATGTCAACAACTTTTTTCTTTTTTTCAACATCTCCATATGATAAAGAAGAACTCAGCTATTGATCAATGCTGTTTACGACCAGCAAGTGAAACTATACTAAATATCGCCCAATATGTCAACTACTATTTTCAAAAAAATATTCTTTTTATATACATATGACAAAACGTCGTTTCTATCTATCATTGACATCATCTCATTTCCCCAGGAAAACGCTGATAGAAATGTGATTACAAGCATCATAAGCCAAACAATGAGCATTCCCTGTACAAAGCCAAACAGAGCCCCACCCACTCTGTCTATTCCGCCAATAACAGGCACACCTGACAGGATATTTGAAATACCCAGTGCTATAAGCAACACGATACCAACGATTGCCACTGTAAGAATATATGCTATACCACTCATAACCATATCCGTCAAATAATCTGTCACATAATCCAGATATTTTTCAGTATTATTATTTTTGACCGGATTCTTTTTATCTCCACTACGTATATAATCCTTCACTATCTCCGGCAAATTTATTTTCTCTATATAGTTTTCCTGTTCATATACAGACAGTTTGTCCCGGGCATCTTCAAAGCCAAGATTATTTTCTATCTTATTATGTACTACATTTCTAATCTCCGTATGTTTACAGAGAAAGTCATCCACATATGGATTACATATATTTGCGAGCATTATTGCTCCAACTATCCCCACTGCGCTTACTGCGCTTTTTATCAGTCCGCGTCTAAGCCCAACAAGCACACATATAAGTACCACAGCTGCAGCTGAGAGGAGCATCAAATTCATATATACACACCCTCCCTACATTCCTTTTAACTGTATAGCCTGCGTTTCATTCTCAAATATAACCACATACTCTTCCTTATTGGAGTCCGGCACCACATTTACAAGATTCTTTTTAAAAGAATGCTGGAATTTTCTGCTTCCATTCAATCTGAAAATCGAGCAATCCATATCTCCTAATACTATTATCTCATTCTCTGTTGCGTATATTTTCTCAAATGAATCGGCATAATCCATTTCCGACTTGAGTTTTCCCGAATCATCATATACATACATTTTATACTTAGTTTTATTATCCTGATCAGATAAGGCAATATATCCTACACACGAAGAATTATAGAAAACCCCCTGCATCTCTCTGGACTCCAAATCTATAACACTCTTCTCATCCGGTTTTTCTTTCATCGTATACATTCTTATATCTTTATTGCCAAAGCATGCGATATTGTCATTATCAATAAATTTCACTATAGGGTATATTGAATTATCAATAGCATAACTTCCCATCATTCTGTCAGCATTCTCATTCTGTCCAACAGACCCAAAGTTATACATGGCTATCACAGACTGAACCTGTGTTCCCTGGACTTTCATGTAACTTGTAACCAGTTTCTGGCCATCATTTGACAAATCCATATCCATTGGATATCCACTTTTTTCTATAGAAGTTTTAAGTTCATATATAACGCTGCTGTCTTTATCGTATCCATTTATATAATTCCCGTCTTCTCCTACAAGAACCAGGCTATACACCCCCTGTGAAGCGATATCCACATTCGATATATCATACGCCAGCGTCTGTCTGCTGACTTCGCCATCCGTATTAAATACATATACATCTTTTCCATTCATATCAGCCACAATTGCATAATCACCACACACCTCAGCGTGAGGCATCTTCATTGCATAACTGACATCCCATTTTATAACGCCTTTTTCATCTATGTACGCTGCTCCATCTTTAGTGACCTTGAGCACATTTCCTGCAAAAACAAGATAATCAGCTATATTATCCCCAGAGGTTTCCGTGGAAGAAATAACTTTATATTGGGTATACGTCTTTATCAAATTATATCTTATCAAAGCTGTTGCAAGCCCGGCTATAATCACTAACAAAGCTACAGTCATGATAAGTCTGCCCTTCTTCCCCATGGCCCGTCTGACTTCTATAACATTACTGTCTGTGCCATCTCGTCCTATGCGTTCATTTTCATCAGCACTATCATAATCCATATCATCAAGATCAGCTTCTATATAATCAGCCTGTGCACTGTCTTTGCTTTCTTTCCCAATATCTTTGCTTTCTTTCCCAATGTATTTTTTATCTTTTTCATCTTTTTTTCTGAATAATTTCATGTTTATTCCTCTGTTTCTTTAACACCAGATCATTTTAATTCATCGTATATCTATTATCTTTGTCTATGTAAAAAGCACGCTCATTATAGCATTTTTAATCTATATTTGGAATAACCAATTTCTGTCCTTCATAGATTGGCTCATCTATGCCAAGTCCATTCGCAGACGCAATATCTTCAACTTTCTCCACATCACCATACATTTTTATCGCTATGCTCACAAGAGTATCCCCCGTCTGCACAACATATATATTATCCCCACACTCTGTCATATCAGACTGTGTTTGATCATGCGTCTTATCACTCTCTGTTTCCGATTCCGTCAGCACCGCACCGTCAGTCCCAACCTCAGCCGCATCAGTCCCAGCCTCAGCCGCATCAGTCAAATCTTTTTCTTCAAGTACACTATCTGACATCACGCTGTCTGCGGCAGCATCGTTTTTTTTCACACAATTTGCATCATCACTTACTGCATCCCGCCCTACAGAATCTGACATGCGTCCGCTGTCCACAAACACCTGCACCTCACTGCGGTCATCCGAACTGCTTATCTTATCGCCAATCCTGTTTAATGTTTCAGGAGATATATACCACAGTGATCCCGCAGCAAGCGCACACACAACTGCAAAGCAGGCTGCAGCCTCGCCAATTCTATTTTTTCTTACCCCCATATTCCCAGTCTTGTCCTTCTGCCGAAAATTTTCCACCACAGTCTTGTCCTTTAGTAATAAATTATTCTGAGCCGCATCCAAAGAACTGTTTTTCCGACTTATTATGTAATTCTGCATTTTTTCATTTCTCACATAATAAATATAGTAACCTTTTTCCCTCATCCAGTCTCCATGTTGATAATAATAAAACGCCTCATCGCACTCGAGAGAATCCATAAGGAACAATAGTTTATCCTCTCCCTGGAAATTTTCTCTGTGCAATTTTTTCATTTGATCATTTATAAGCGCAGAAAAACCCATTCTGGACAAAAACCATCCAACTATCGCGAGGTCATCGAAATATTTGTTTATCTCTGAATATATGTTGCTCCACACGCCATCGCCAAAATGTATCACAGATATATCAAACTCTAGATTCTGAGCATCTACCGCCCCACTCACAAATATCACTTTTCCCTGTCCATCATCATACACTTTGCCAAGGAGAATCGCCCCACGACAGTTCATATTGCCCGGCGAAGCTATCTTTCTCAGATATGTCATGACATAATCTTCAACATATATTTTATAGTTTCCCGGCGCATTTCCCACCTGCCTGATATTCTTCGGCAATTCATATCCGCATCTTCCAGCCGGCACATCTGCGCCACCTTCATTGGTCTCATCATATATAATCTCTATCATTGAAGTCCACCCTCCTGTTAAACTTTGTAGACTGAATGATAGCATTTTTAATAAATATTTTTATAGAAAAAACTGTCACATTTTGTTCTGTATCGTTCCTTTTTTTTCTGTCAATTACTACATATATCCCCATTCAGATTCAAGAACATGATCCGCCATGTGTAAACTTTGCAAATTTTGGAAATACTCTATACTATAAACAATCACCCAGGAGTTGTGTATGAACACATCAAAAAAGAAAGCCTGTCAAACTGAATATTTCAATCCCGAAAATCCAGATGCAAGCAGACTCATTTCCTCCAGGATATCACGTCTCTTGTCTCAAGAAAAATACAACACAGATGACATTGTTGTACTTTGCATCGGAACAGACAGGGCAACAGGCGACGCTCTGGGACCTATAACAGGAAGTCTGCTCACCCAAGCATGCGGCACCTGTAATATATATGGAACCCTGAAAAACCCTGTACATGCTCTGAATCTGAGAGAAAACATCCGCAGCATCTACGCAACGCACGATTCCCCCACAGTAATTGCCATTGATGCCTCCCTTGGAAATCATTCCGATGTCGGTCTTATAACTCTCTCAAGTGCACCTTTATACCCCGGAATAGGTGTAAACAAAAAACTCCCGGCGATTGGAGATATCTCCATCACCGGGATTGTAAATCTTTCTGGAAAGCCTGGACTAAGTCTTTTGCAGAGCACCAGGCTGTACACTGTGAGCACCATGGCCACTTGCATAGCCAGGTCTCTGTTAAATATCATAAACTGATATTATATACGAGTCGATCAACTTGCAGATATACTAATTCTCTCCTTTGTACACCTCGATAGCACCAGATACAGTGCTGGCTGTGCCTTCCTCCATAATAGCTATAAGATCAGCAAGCTTCTCCTCTGTGCAGAGATCCCTTCCCAAGAATGTGACATAACTGTCAGTCAGATGACTCTGCATATTGGCAAGATCTCCTTCCATAGCATTAATTTTCTCGTCAAGCACTTTCAATTCTTCCTTGAGTGAATCTATCTTCGGCTGTCTTCTTCCGGTTATCTCATCCGTGATAACCTGTTTTGTATCATTTTCAAATACCTTTATAGCTTCGAGTTTTCTGTTGCTAATCTCTTCTCTCTCCGCTTCAAGCTCACTGAGTTTTTCATCGTACTTTCCAAGATTATATACACTCTCATCCTTATCTCTTGTTATAGAATTCTTAATCACATTAATCTGTCTGTTATTCGCCTTGATCTTATTTCTAAGTGCCCTGCCCTCTTTTACAATTTCCAGATGCTTTACTTTTGCAGCATTAAAAATTATAAAGTAAATTATAAATTCAAATATAATTATAGCCATGCTTATAACAATATACGCCAATGTGTGAACGCCCGTCTTAAACACCGTATACGAAAGTACCGCCGACACAAGTGCAGGTACGCCACCACAAAACAGTAGTATAAGCAGAAGCAGTTTGAATATCTCTCCAGCCCCGCTTGGAGCAAACATACAATAGAAGAAACCCGTATTGCAGAACCCCGATACATGATTCTGCTTAAAGAGTTCCTTTGCCTGAAGCTTCAGCTGCCGGTTGCTCTCATTGAGAGATGCCGTCTCACTCTCTATCCTGTTGCCCATACGTTCACTTTTTTTCTTATCTTTCTTAGACTGAAGCTGTCTTATCTTAGCGCCATTTGCCGAAAGCTGCTCATCATATCCATCTTCTATCTCATTCTTTCTATTCTTCAACGTAGAACTGATTTCTTCTGCAAGTCCCTTCTCCTCCTGAGAGATGCTGCGGGAAGTCTTTTTCTGTGTGCTTCTCGCCTGATCCAGATTGTCCTGCATATCATCAATTGCAACAACCAGTTCCTTTGCCTTTATAAGATATTCCTGATTTTCCTGGAAAACATTGTCCGATCCCATACAGACCTCCTTTATTTTCTTTGCATATTATCTTTATAATAACAAATGGTCAATTATTTAACAACAGAATTTTACAAAATCAGACTTATCACAGCATTGTTGTCTTATATTCTGAAAATGTCGTAGCGTAAACCCATTTTCACCATTTTAATCACTCTATTTTCACAGTTTATTAATTGAAACTGACACAAATATATTCTATAATCTAATTATACATTGTGGGGTGTTTAATCTGTTTATGCATATCGTAAGAACGACTGCTTAAACAACACTGACTGATTTTACAAGGAGAAGCTACATGAATATTTTATTTTTTCTCACACCGAAAAGTGAGGTTGCATACATTGAGGACACTTTTTCTCTTAGACAGATACTCGAGAAGATGGAGATACATCGTTATTCCGCAATTCCGATTCTATCCAACACAGGTGAATATGTCGGAACCATAACAGAGGGTGACATTTTATGGTACTGCAAGCGCAATTCAATGAATGCACTGAAAACAGCGGAGAACATATTTTTGGCTGACATTCCAAAGAAGTTTGAATACGCTTCAGTATCCATCAATTCCAACATGGAGGATCTGATTGCAAGAGCCATGGCTCAGAACTTTGTTCCTGTTGTAGATGACCAGAACAAATTCATAGGTATAGTTACAAGAAAAGATATCATCGGATACTGCTACAAAAAACTAAAATAGGGGTTGCAAAAGCAACCCCTCATTTTTTTGCTGCAGACTCTTTGCAGCGTATATATTAAATTTCTCCGGTTCTGTTCACCGCACTTACAAGAGCGTGTACCGATGCATCTATGATATCATCCTTTATTCCAGCTCCCCATGTAACAGTTCCATCTTTCTTCTCTATACCTACATACGCAACCGCCTGTGAGTTTGATCCAGACTGAAGAGAATGTTCCTCATAGCACACAACCTTAAACTGTATGTTAAAATGTTTCTTAATGGCATTGCTGACAGCATCAAGTCGTCCGTTTCCTTTGCCATGATATACCTTCTTCTCGCCATTCTTGAGTATGGTTATCTCTGTCGATATTCCATCTCCCTGCACAAAATGGTTTTCAAGCATCTTTATAGGTCCATCAATATTTACGTATGTATTCTGGAATATATCAAGCACCTCTTTAGGACTGAGTTCCTTGTGCTCCTTGTCAGATACATCCTTAACAGTATAGCCCAGATCCTCCCTGAATTTGGCAGGAAGGTCAAATCCATATTTCGTCTGAAGGATGAATCCGATTCCTCCTTTTCCTGACTGGCTGTTTATTCTGATGACATCTCCGTCATATTTTCTTCCTATATCCTCAGGATTAAGCGGCAGATATGGGCATGTCCACATTCCATCCCCCTGCTCTTTTCTAAACTTCATTCCCTTTGCTATTGCATCCTGGTGAGAACCTGAGAATGCCGCAAATACAAGCTTACCTGTGTATGGAGAGCGTTCATAAACCTTCATTCCGGTTACCCTCTCATACATCTCTGTAAGACTAGGAATATCGCTAAGATCAATTTCAGGGTCAACCCCATGTGTAAACATATTCATACAGAGAGTTATGACATCGACATTTCCTGTCCTCTCTCCATTTCCAAATAACGTTCCCTCTATTCTATCAGCACCAGCAAGTATTCCAAGCTCTGCATCAGCCACACCACAGCCTCTGTCATTGTGCGGATGAAGTGAAAGTATCACATTCTCTCTGTCATGCAGATTCTTGCTCATATATTCTATCTGGCTTGCATATACATGCGGAAGCGACATCTCCACCGTTGCAGGAAGATTGATTATAACCTTCCTGTCAGGCGTCGGTTTCCACACGTCTATAACTGCGTTGCACACCTCAAGTGCATAATCAATCTCTGTTCCTGTAAAGCTCTCAGGGGAATATTCAAAACGATATGGCACACCATAGTCATCGGCCATCTTATTGAGGAGTTCCGCACCGTCAACAGCAATCTTAAGTATCTCCTCTTTTGTTTTCCTGAACACCTGCTGTCTCTGTGCAAATGATGTTGAATTATACAGATGAACTATAACATTCTTTGCACCCTCTATAGCTTTAAAAGTCTTCTCTATAATATGTGGTCTTGCCTGTGTAAGCACCTGTATCGTAACATCATCAGGTATGAGATCCTGTTCTATAAGGGTTCGGCAAAATTCGTACTCAGTCTCAGATGCTGCTGGAAATCCAATCTCAATCTCCTTAAAGCCTATTTTTACAAGCGCTTTGAAAAACTCAAGCTTCTCATCAAGGCTCATAGGCACTATCAGAGCCTGGTTTCCGTCTCTCAGGTCAACACTGCACCATATAGGTGCCTTATCAATATACTCCTTGTTCACCCAGTCCGTAGACTGTACCGGCGGCATAAAATATCCACGCTTGTAATTCTGATAATTCTTCATTGATAAATCCTCCTGATTCTAAAATATTAACATAAAACTACTTAAAGGATTCTGTAACGCACCCTGATATCGTCATGTGAACATTGCATAAAAAAAACTCACATCTCCTAACCATATAGAGACGTAAGTTACGCGGTACCACTCTATTTCATACTTATAGTATGCTCTCGTTACAGATACAGATATGAAATCTTATATCCTCCTGCTATAACGGTCAGGCTCCGTCCCATCCTACTTGTAAAGTTTTCAGCGGGCAGCTCCAAGGCGAGTTCAAATCCTGTCGACCATTGCCTCGCACCATCCGGCAACTCTCTGAATATCTCCAGAACTCTACTACTCCTCTTCATCGCATTATCTAGGTCTGACTCTAACACATCACTGTGCCAGATGTCAACCCCTATTCTATATCTATATGGCAGGATTACCATACAATAAATCTCTTATTCTTCAGTGAGCTTCCGCCAGCAGTAAGCATAAGTATTCCAACAACAAGTCCTGTCACTATAGTTATAACTCCAAGTGCAATATTAAGTGCTCCCACTTTCTTCATAGTTGTATATGCTTTCTCCATATCTATATGCTCCTTTCAGACTGATATTCCAATTCACATACATACAACAGAAATCTATTATATGCCATTAGCCTTTGTAATTATATCATGTTAAACTATTTCTTACAACTCAAAAGTTAAAGTTCTATACAAAGTCTACTCAATACCATTATCCAATTTTCGACATTTTACTTTATCTGCCTCCTGTGCTAGAATGGCATTGTTTTATATCAATCTATCGCCAGATCACTATAAAGCTTCTGGCGTTTTTAAGGAGGATGAGAAGCATGCCACCTATCACCAACGATTGGGCTGAACACTTAAAGCCTGAATACAAAAAAGACTATTATAAAAAACTATTTGATTTTGTTGGAAGTGCCTACAGCACCCAGACTGTGTACCCTCCCTCTGAGGACATTTTTAATGCATTCCACAAGACCCCGCTTTCACATGTAAAATGCGTCATCATCGGGCAGGATCCTTATCACGAGCCAGGGCAGGCGCATGGTCTGAGCTTCAGCGTCAAACCAGGGGTTGCTATCCCACCATCACTTGTAAACATATACAAAGAACTGCACGATGATCTTGGCTGCTATATACCAAACAACGGCTATCTTGAAAAATGGGCTGACCAGGGTGTACTCATGCTGAATGCTGTTCTGACGGTACAGGCACACAGAGCAGGATCACACCAGGGTAAAGGATGGGAGCAGTTCACTGACGCTGCGATCAGAATCCTCAATGAACAGAACCGTCCTATCGTATTTATATTGTGGGGATCTTATGCGCAGAAAAAGGCAGCATTCCTGAACAATCCAAATCATCTGATACTGAAATCCGCACATCCAAGTCCACTATCAGTATACAGAGGATTCTGGGGAAGCAGACCTTTCAGCAAAACAAATGAATTTTTGGAATCACACGGAGTCACACCTATTGACTGGCAGATTGAGAACATATAATAAAAAGCAATGTTTTGGAGGCACGCACATACCATGGAGATTTATATTGTAAGACACGGTGAAACCGTGTGGAACGAAAAGAAACTGCTTCAGGGCAGAACTGATATCGAACTGAATGAAAACGGAAGAAAACTTGCCCGGATAACCGGCGAAAACCTGGCAGGCACACATTTTGATGTTGTTTATTCCAGCCCCCTTAAAAGGGCTTATGAGACTGCGCAGCTTATAGTCGGGGATAGAGATATTCCAATAATAAAAAATGACTTGATAAAGGAGATGTGTTTCGGAGACTGGGAAGGTCAGAATATGTCCGAACTTCTCAAAGACGACGGTCAGGATTTCAAATACTTCTTCAAGCAGCCACAGCTTTATAAACCGACAAGCCACGGCGAATCATTTGAAGAACTGTGCAGGCGGGCTGCAAAATTCATGACTGAGTATATCGAACCTCTGGAAAGCAAATACTCCAGAGTGATGATAGTCGCCCACGGCGCCATAAACAAAGCCATGATGATGCATGTAAAGAAACACGATATGGCAGATTTCTGGACAGGCGGACTGCAGCAGAACTGCAATGTTATAATATTAAACCTTTCGGGTGGGCACTACGATATCATAGATGAAACCAGGATATTCTATTAATAGAGTGTTCTATTAAAGTGCTACGGAAGCCATCAGTGCCTGAGATTCAGCGCAGTCTGAACCTCAAGTATCTGGTCTTCTATCATATCTGCCAGCTTATATATCTCGGAATTGTATCTACCGTCAATATGCTTCATGGTTTCAGGAAGCGGATTGAGTATATCGGTATAGGACTGGTTCACTTTCTTCTGTATCCACCTCTTGTCAGGCATATACACTATCGTCCTGAGATTATGAAGTCTGTCAGCCAGCTTGACAAGCACTGTTCTATACGATGCATGGGTAAACAGTCTTCTGGAATATACGGAAAATGGCTCCCCATCAACACGAGTCATAAGATCTACTTCTCTCCTGATATCCTCGCCAAATTCAGCCTCTATATCCTCAAGCGTGCACGCTGTATCCTCCACTGTATCATGAAGCAGCGCAATGATCAGAACTTCCTCATCGTCAATATGACACTCATCCTTCAATATTCCGTATACACCAAGTATATGTTCTTCATAATAAGGAACCTGTCCATCATGTCCCTGGCGCATCTGCCCTGCATGATAGTATCTTGCCATATCCATAGCTTTGCAAATTCTATCTGTCATCTTTTATCCCTTTCAGTCGTTCCCAAACTGCTAAAAGTATAACATAGCGGCCTTGAATAATCCATGTATTTTTTATATACTTAACAAATGTGTAATGCAAAATTTGAACATAATTTTACAAGGAGTTACAAAATGGATATCATCAAAAAGATCGCCCAGGAGGTAGGCTGCCGCAGCAACCAGGCAGAAGCAGCGGTAAAGCTTATAGACGAGGGCTACACTATTCCTTTTATCGCACGTTATAGAAAAGAAGCCACCGGTTCACTAAACGACGAGCAACTCAGGCTTCTTCATGAAAGGCTTACATACCTGAGAAATCTTGAGGACAAGAAGTCTCAGGTTATAGCCAGCATAGACGAACAGGGCAAACTCACACCAGAGCTCAAAAAAGAGATTGAAGCGGCAGAAACCATGGTCCTTGTCGATGATCTGTACAGACCTTTCAGGCCTAAGCGAAAGACCAGGGCAACCATTGCTCAAGCCAAAGGACTTGAAGGACTTGCCAACATCATCACACTTCAGATGCCTGGAAGTGACATCGCAAAGGAGGCCGAAAAATATATATCAGAAGAAAAAGGTGTTGAGTCGACAAATGAGGCCATCTCTGGTGCAATGGACATAATTGCAGAGAACATATCAGACACTGCAGATTACAGAAAAGTCATCAGAGAGCTAACCATGAAAAAGGGAACTGTTGTAACTTCAGCAAAAGATCCAGAAGCAGAATCTGTATACGAAATGTACTACGATTTCTCAACACCCGTATCAAAAATGACAGGCTACAGAACCCTTGCCATAAACAGGGGTGAAAAGGAGAAGTTTATCACAGTTAAGATAGAAGCACCTGTGGATGAGATAATCTCCTATCTCGAAAAAAAGACAATCACAGGAAATAATCCTGAGGCATCCAAAATACTCTCAGATACCATAGCCGACAGTTACGTCAGACTTATAGCCCCCGCAATAGATAGGGAGATCCGCAATTACCTGACGGAAAACGCCGAAGACGGAGCCATCAAAGTATTTGCATCCAATCTCCAACAGCTCCTCATGCAGCCGCCAATTGCCGGTCAGACAGTCCTCGGATGGGATCCGGCGTTCAGAACAGGATGCAAACTTGCAGTTGTGGATCCTACAGGAAAGGTTCTCGATACCGTAGTCATCTTCCCTACGGCACCGCAGAAAAAAGTTGCAGAAGCAAAGAAAATTTTGAAGGCACTCATAAAAAAATACGGCATAACTCTGATATCAGTAGGAAACGGCACAGCATCAAGAGAATCTGAGATGGTCATCGCCGAGCTTATCAGTGAACTCGACACACCAGTACAGTATGTTATAACCAACGAAGCAGGTGCATCCGTGTATTCTGCAAGCAAGCTGGCAACAGAAGAATTTCCTAACTTCGACGTAGGTCAACGAAGCGCTGCATCCATCGCGAGAAGAGTCCAGGATCCACTTGCAGAGCTTGTAAAGATAGACCCAAAGGCCATCGGTGTCGGTCAATACCAGCATGATATGAATCAGAAAAAACTCTCCGAAGCACTGGACGCAGTTGTTGAAGATTCTGTAAACAAAGTCGGTGTGGATCTGAACACAGCATCAGCTCCGCTCATGGAACACATATCCGGAATCAACAAAACGCTTGCAAAAAATATTGTGGACTACAGAGAAGCCAACGGCCGCTTCAACGCAAGAAAGGAATTGCTCAAGGTTGCAAAACTCGGTCCAAAGGCATATGAACAGTGTGCAGGATTTATGAGGATCAACGGAGGTTCCAATCCACTTGACGCAACATCTGTTCACCCAGAGAGCTACGATATTGCCACAAAATTACTTGAAAATGTGGGGTACACCACCGATGACATCTCAAGCGGACGTCTGACAGGCATATCAAAATCAATAAAAAACATTAAGGAACTGGCACAAAAGCTTGGAACTGGCACCATCACATTGAACGACATCATCCGTGAACTTGAAAAACCGGCCAGAGACCCCCGTGACGAGATGCCTAAACCGATCCTGCGCGGCGATGTCCTTGACATGAAGGATCTCACAGAGGGCATGATCCTTAAAGGTACAGTGCGAAATGTCATCGACTTCGGCGCATTTGTCGACATCGGAGTACATCAGGACGGTCTCGTGCACATCTCAGAGATGTCCGACCACTATATAAAGCACCCACTTGACGTCGTCAGCGTCGGAGACATTATTCAGGTAAAAGTCCTGAGTGTAGACCTCAAGAAAAACAGAATACAGTTATCAATGAAAGGCATCTAGCCCAGTAACAAAATACAGCCTCCTGCATAGTTTATTATGAGAAACTTATGTATGGAGGCTTTTTCATGGATTCAAGCAGAAGTTGCAACAGAAACGTTCAGAATCGTTGTTACTACAATCAGGGCGCATCTGTGAAGTATGTACCACATCCCAGGACCCCCCAGCAGTCAGATGCCGGCGAAAAGTCCTGTTCCAAACCAGTTGACAATCAGCCCATCGGCATGGCATATATACCCGAACAACCATTTGACAATCTGTACGATGCCAAATGTGGTCTTAGAGAGGGAACTATGTTCAAAAACCTCAATCTCATATTCTGTGGAGCAAGGGGGAAATAATGATGAATACAATGAGTCAAAAACAGCTTATGCGTTTTATAACCGAAGTTTCATTTGCTATGGATGACATTGCACTTTATCTCGATCTTCATCCTACATGTAAACAGGCCATTACAAGTTACGAAAGCTACAAAAACATGCGTCAACAGGCGGTGAAGGACTATACGAATATGTACGGACCGCTAAATAAATATCAGGTAACCAGTAATAATTGTTTTTCATGGATCAATGATCCATGGCCATGGGAAGGGGAGTGTAACTGCTAATGTGGATTTACGAAAAAAGGCTGCAATTTCCGGTAAACATCAAGGAGACCAACGCAAAACTTGCACAGGATATCATAAGCCAATACGGAGGTCCCGACGGCGAAATGGGGGCTTCAATGAGGTATCTGTCTCAGAGATATTCCATGCCTGGCAAGAAAGTTAAAGCAGCACTAACAGACATCGGCACCGAGGAACTCGCCCACCTGGAGATTGTCGCAGCCATCATATATCAGCTCACTAGGGATCTCAGCATTGAAGAGATAAAGGCGTCCGGTTTTGACAAATACTATATTGACCACACTATAGGCATATGGCCCCAGGCTGCAGGAGGAATTCCATTCAATGCATGCGAATTTCAGTGCAAAGGAGATGCCATCACTGATCTTTTTGAAGATATGGCAGCGGAGCAGAAAGCCCGTTCAACCTATGACAATATCCTCCGTCTGTGCAAGGATCATCCAGATGTGTATGAACCTATCAAATTCCTGCGCGCAAGGGAAGTTGTACACTTCCAGAGATTCGGAGAATGCCTGGAGGCAGTAAAAGAAGATCTTGATTCAAAGAACTATTATGCTTTCAACCCGTCATTTGACACAAAAGCTCCATGCGTAAAGAAATCTTGAAATATGAGAGTTCAAATGATAAAATAATGGCACTTTACAAAAGACGAGGTATAACATACTATGGCTTACACCTGTTCACAGAAAATCGGTATTATTCTTGTACTATCCTGCGGAATTATGTGGGGAATCAGCGGTGTACTGGGACAATATATATTTCAGTCATCCAATATGAACGCCGTTCAATTATCTATAATAAGGCAGTTCGTATCGGGGATTGTTTTACTGCTTATCAGTGCAGTTAAGCGTGACAAAAAGGCCTTGACCATATGGGCAAGGCCTAAATCTATATGCTCTCTTATATTCTTTTCAATAGCAGGAATAATGGGTGTACAATTCACTTATTTCGCTTCTATCGAGCATTCCAATGCGGCAACAGGAACTGTAATACAATTTACATACATTATAATGATTCTTATATTCACAACATTTTTCATGCACAAAAAACCGCACCTATATGAGACCATATCTGTAGTCTGCGCATTTATTGGAATATTTCTCATAGCAACACACGGCAGCTTCAACTCCCTTGCAATTTCCAGACCGGCACTTATATGGGGACTCAGTTCCGCAGTATGTTTCACTATATACTGCCTGTATCCGCAAAAGCTTTATAACAATTACGGCATCATAAATGTAGTTGGATGGGGATCTCTGGCAGCTTCAATTTTTCTTGCTGTCATCACTCAAACTTTCACCTTTCCACATATGCAGCCACGATTGTGGGTTGCCGCCATGGCAGTTGCAACATTTGGATCGCTTATTCCTTTCACAATATATGGAATTGGAATCGGTATTCTTGGAAGCGTAAAGGCAAGCCTGTTCGTAACCGTAGAACCCATCTCAAGTGCACTGCTCACATGGCTTTTTCTTGGAACCACCTTCACATTTATGGATATTTGCGGTTTTCTATTGATTCTCGGATCTATAGAAACCGTTGCAATTCTCACATTTAAAACCGAAAAGCATCTTGTTAAAGCAGAACAGACAATACCCAATTCTGCCCCTCCAGAAAAACATTGACACAGTCAATATTTTTCAAGTGTCTCCACCGCAACACTCAATAGATTGCGGTAATACATTTTTTCTTTTATACTTGCACTTTGCCTGCTGAGACTATCATGCAGGCTTTCTTTATATCCATTTTTAGTCTGAAGGTCCACTCTCTTTTTATGCAGTTCATCCCTTTCATTCTCAAGAACCTGCAAATCGTTTATAAGAATGTCTGAGTCTGTTTCGTATTCATCCTCATATAATCGATGCCTGATATGAGCCATATGCCTGTAGATACCATACCCGGCATAATACAGCAGTGCTGTAATAAGAATCAGCCCCAAAATGGTTCTTCCAAGCGCACCGCTGACCGCATACCCAGCTTTTCCCCCAGTCACAGCCGCCAGTACCAAAACCGCCGCAATACATGCCAACATCGCAGGCACAAACACGGTCCTGAATACTATACGCATCTTTTTTCTTCTCTTCTGTCTGGGAAGTTCAGCCAATCTGTTTCGCAGTGTCTTGATCTTTAGCTCTACACCGCGCTCACCAGCCCAGGTTCTGTTAAGTTCGTCAAGGACATCTGGACTGACTTCATACTTTCTTTTAGTATCTTCATAGAATACCATATCCGGATCCTTATCATACACATCTTTTTGCGCAGACAATATCGTAAGCACCTGGCATCTGGTCCTCTCAAACATATCCGCTCCCATCTTATAACTGCTATGCATATATATACCTGACGTATCTATCATAGTGTCGACAGCCAGCTTTATACCCTCCCTGTGCTCAAGATCTGCTGAATACATACTATCCAGAAGACTTCCAAACTGATTATTTTTATTTGCACGCTGGTACTTTTCATAATCATTTCTATCATAATTTTCACCATTTACATTCAGAATACGGAATTCTGAAAGGCACTCGGATATATCAAAATTCTTTTCGCAGTTATCCTTTCTGACTATATTTACAGTATAGATATTCTGTCTGCCTTCCGTTGCTATAATTCGCAGGATATCATTCCTTAGATCATGCTCTTTTGTATAATTTGTAACCGGGTAGTCTATTGTTTTATACGTTCGCCTGGCAGCCGGAACAAATTCTATAGAAGTTTCCGGATTTCCCAATATACCATATATATATCCATGCGCCCCCGCAGACGCAGCCGACACAGATTCAGGACTTCCCGGATATGCCGCTTTCCCGGAAATCTGTACAGAATACTTCTGTCTGCCTCCAAGGGCTATATAATCAAATCCCGTTTTCCTGAGCCTGCCAAAATCAACAGACATACATCCAGCTGTGCCCCCGCTAAACAGCAGCACCTTTTTCCCCTTATCGGCATCTAAATCAATATCATCTACACATACAGAATTCATCCTCCTGGCAAAATAGCTGATTCCATAAAAATGAATATCCTTATTAGGAAAATAGAGATGATCGACCGCCATAGTAGCGCCGGCATCCCGCACCGCATACCTGACATCATCTTTCAACAGCTCCTCATTATACGTTCTTCCCATAACATACACGCCTGGGCCAAATCTATATTCAGACAGCATTGAACCCTCACCCATGCAGTCATACCTGCCCGTCACATATATGACACTCGTCTCCTCAAGTCTGGAAAATGCTCTGTTTACCCTGTCCAGCTCACATTTCCCAGGCTGATGTCCAAACAGATTACCAGATATGAATATGAAATCCACTCTCCTGTCATTTGCATAATCTATTATATTTTCAAATGTATCATATATCTCTTCCGCTCTTTCCTGCGACCAGGAGTATTCTGGATCAGGGGTGCTTCCAAGCATTACATCAGATATATGTATAAAACTCATAAAACTCATAAAAACTCCAAACAAGAACTAAAATATATATTTATATCATAATACCATAGTTGGCCATCTCAAGCACAGGCAATATAAAAAAAAGATGTTTAATCTTCCGGCGTTTTTTTGTCAAGTTTTTTGTATGTTTAACTTGCCTTTCTCAATTGACTTTTAAATATAGCTTGCTTATAATATGTAAATGTAGTTTTTTGAAGTTTTATGGAGGATATAATTATGGCAGTCAAGTATGTGTTTGTCACTGGAGGCGTTGTATCCGGTCTCGGCAAAGGTATAACCGCAGCTTCGCTTGGACGTCTTCTCAAGATGAGAGGCTATAAAGTCACAAGCCAGAAGTTCGATCCATATATCAACATTGATCCCGGAACCATGAACCCTATCCAGCACGGTGAAGTATTCGTAACAGATGATGGCGCAGAGACCGATCTTGATCTTGGTCACTATGAACGTTTTATTGATGAAAGTCTCAACAAGAATTCAAATGTAACAACCGGTAAAGTCTATTGGAGTATATTACAAAAGGAACGACACGGAGACTTTGGTGGTCACACAGTCCAGGTAGTTCCACATATAACCAATGAGATCAAAGACAGATTCTACAGGAATCCCGATGCAAATGACACAGAGGTTGCCATCATAGAGATAGGCGGAACCGTCGGCGATATAGAAAGCCAGCCTTTCCTCGAGGCTATCAGACAGTTCCAGCACGAAGTCGGTCCAAACAACAGCATTATGATACACGTAACTCTCATCCCATACCTCAAAGCATCCGGCGAGATCAAGACAAAACCAACTCAGGCGAGTGTCAAAAATCTCCAGGGAATGGGTATCCAGCCAGATATACTTGTATGCCGTTCGGATCTTCCTCTGGATCAGAGCATAAAGGATAAGATTGCACTATTCTGCAACGTACCAAGTAAGAACGTTATACAAAATCTGGATGTCGATGTGCTGTACGAAGTTCCACTTGCGATGGAAAAGGAGCATCTGGCAGATGTTGTTTGTGAATGTCTCAATATGGAATGTCCTCCACCCGAAGAGCATGCATGGAATGAATGGACCAGCATGATAGACGCATGGAAGCATCCTACAAAGAAAGTTCAAGTGGCGCTTGTTGGCAAATATGTATCTCTCCACGACGCCTATATATCTGTGGTTGAGGCTCTCAAACATGCAGGCGTTGCCAACAAAGCTGAGGTTGAGATAAAGTGGGTTGACTCAGAGCTCGTCACAGAGGAAAATGTAGATGATATGCTTGGAGATGTAGATGGAATCCTCGTTCCCGGCGGATTCGGCGACAGAGGTATCGAGGGAATGATAACCTCAATCAAATATGCGCGTACACACAACATCCCTTATCTTGGTCTGTGCCTTGGAATGCAGCTCACCATAGTAGAATTTGCAAGAGATGTGCTTGGCTACACCGATGCCCACAGCTCCGAATTCAATCCAAACTCATTCCATCAGGTCATTCACATCATGCCAAATCAGCACGATGTCACTGATCTTGGAGGAACACTCAGGCTCGGTTCATATCCTTGTGTACTTGCAAAAGATTCCAAGTCATATAAACTCTATGGTACAGAATATATTCACGAGCGCCACAGACACAGATATGAGGTCAACAACGACTACCGCCAGGCTCTCACCAACGCAGGAATGCAGCTTGCGGGAATGTCTCCAGACGGTCATATCGTTGAGATGATCGAAATTCCTGATCACCCTTGGTTCATCGGAACTCAGGCACATCCTGAATTCAAATCAAGACCAAACAAGCCACATCCTCTTTTCAAGGGATTTGTAGCAGCATCACTTGAGCACCAGGGTAAATAAAAAAGACATACAACATAGCAGACGATCATATATAATAAAAATCGCTTAGATACTTATATGTATACGGATTTCGTACACATGTTGCAAAATATCTAAGCGATTTTTTATTTTATAAAAAAACGTTGCTGCACCTTGTGAAAGCACTGCGCACCTACTCCACTACATCAAGCAGTTCACCAAACGACCTGATCTCAGCATCCTTATCATCCACATTGCCAAATCCATACGCGGCATGTATGAATTTGATTCCGGCATACCTGGCACTGTCACAGTCTCCCTGTATATCTCCAACATAAGCCGCATCTTCTACATTGTTCTTCTCCATCAGTATCCGTATGGACTCTCCTTTGCTCTTTCTGGTGTCTCCCCAGCACAATTTATCAACAAAATATTTCGCGAATCCATAGTGATCAAGAAACGCCTCTATATAGCCGCTCTGACAATTACTTACAATGAACAGCCTGTGCAATTTTGACAGTGTCGCAAGAGTCTCCTCTACCCGAGGATACAGCTCACCGCCATACTTTCTGAGATAGTCATTCTCATAATTGCCACACGCATCCATCACCGCTTCCTGTCTATCCTTAGGGAGATGTCCAAATAACTTTTCAGCTATAGCATCCATCGGCATTCCCATCACGCCCTTTATATCATTTTCAGTAATCTTTCGGCCTATATCATCCCTGCCGTCAAGGACAGCAGACCAAGACCTGGCGACATTTGCCGCACTATCCCACAGTGTACCATCCATATCAAATATAAGTGATTCTACTTTCATAACTTACCTCGCGCAAAAAATTCCTGCTACTCAAGAATGTGATCCACACCCTGCTTTATAATTGTGACCACATGCTCATCAGCAAGAGAATATATTATATTCTTGCCAGATCTCCTGCTCTTTATGAGTTTTGCCTGTTTGAGAACCCTAAGCTGATGCGATATCGCTGATGCATTCATATCAAGCTCATCTGCAATCTCTCCTACACTGAGTTCATGCTTTAAAAGTGCAAACATGATAGCTATCCTGGTCGAATCACCAAACACCTTAAAAAGTTCAGCCAGATCCCCAAGATTTGTTTTGTCCAGATCACAACTCTCCAAATCTATCTGTGCATGTTCACACACATTTGCGCTCCCACTATTTATCTCTTTATCCATATATTCTATCCTTTCCACCATAAAAAAACAACGACACGCTATATTCCTTGTGTCATTTGAGCAACTATTCAAATGTAAATGTACTACATCGCCTGTTTTATGTCAAGTTAAACGAATTTGGTGAATAAAAAAGTTTTTTCTGCAAACAACTACATTATACTAACGTGCACTTATATGCATGATTTTTGGAGGTCAAAATGAAAACACTCAATTGCATCTGTCTCACGCTAACCATAATTGGTGCAATAGTATGGGGCATCATAGGTTTATTCAGCTATAACATCGTAGATGGCATATTCGGAACCGGAACTGCATTCTCCAGAATTATCTATACTCTGGTCGGTGTGGCAGGTCTGTACACAATATCTTTCTATTGGCTCCTGGACAAGGACCATTAACCGGCATCCGCATAGACATACGGCACTGCCCATATGCACAGACAGCCCCCATGGAAAGCCGCCATCCGCAGCAATCTATGGGAGCTGTTTTATTGTTCTATCAATATATCAATATAAAATCTCAAAGAATACCATAAGCCCTATACATATAAATACAGTGACAACAAGAGGCGCCGAAATGATTCTGGTGGATCTCGGCTGTTTCCTGAACAGTCCCATAAACTTCTCTTTTCTGCCATTCAAAACAGCAAGACAGTATAATATGGCAACCGCTATCATAAGGCCGATCACAGCCGGTGAAACAAGCATGGATACCGTCTGTCTGAGATCAGCTGTGCTGCTTCCCTGTTCCATTGATTTTTCCATTGCATTGCGCAGAACTCCAACATGCCATGCCGCATAGCCAAGAAGTACTGATATTCCATTGAAGCAAAAATGTGCAAACATCGTTGAGAATATACTCCCCGTCGCTTCAGCAAGAAAGCCAAACATGATTCCAAGAACCATGGCATATGCCATCTGGTTGAAATTCATGTGCATGACACCGAATAAAAACCCAGATGTGATGATTGCCCATAATCTATGGGAATGGCGGAACACACCAAGTACAACTCCTCTGTATGCAAGTTCCTCCACCACTGCAGGCATGACAGCAGCGAGCAGCATCGACACCCAGAGCCTATGGTTTGCCAGCAGATCTGTTGATATCTGTTCTGTGCCGCTTTCAACCCACATAAGACTCAGCGCATTTATTAGCGTCATGAGCGGCTCAAGTGCAATCACAAATATTGGCACAAGCAATATCATAGCCCAATGTGTACGCCTTAACCGCAGTGTCTCCCTGATACTGCATTTAGTCAGTATAATATAAAAAATTGTTGGGACCAGAATCATACTCTGACTGAGTATTAAATTCTGGACCATAGATATGGATTTTCCAAATCCCGTGATCCTCAACAATATCACCACAAGGATGTACACCACCACAAGTGACATAAAGAACCATGATGCCCGGTTTATTTTTTTCTGTTCTTCAGATAACTTCATATGATTACTCTACTACAGCCACAGCCTCGATCTCTATGAGAACATCCTTAGGAAGTCTTGCGACCTCCACGCATGAACGTGCAGGGAAATCACCTGTGAAAAATTCTTTGTATACGTCATTTATCCTGCCAAAATCATCCATGTTCTTGATAAATACAGTTGTCTTTACAACCTTATCCATAGATGAACCTGAAGCTTCAACAAGATTCTTCAGATTGCCAATGGCCTGCCTTGCCTGAACTTCCACATCGCCCTGTACAAGAGTATTTGTCACAGGATCAATAGGTATCATGCCCGATGTGAACAACATTCCATTCACTGTTACAGCCTGTGAATATGGGCCTATAGCTGCAGGAGCCTTTGGTGTACTGATTATTGTCTTCATAAATATATTCCTCCTTGTTATGCTGTTTAAATCATTTAGCAGCTTTCGTGCATTTCTATATAACAGCATACTTAATTTTTTAATGTTCTAGTCTTCTACGTCAAAATCCCTGTTAAGTTCTTCTAACATTGCACGCCTGTTATTACGTTTTCCACCTGAACTTCTCGTGAATTTGACCTTACCTTTTCTGACATCTGGTGTATTTTGTAAACTCTTAGCCTTCTTAGGTTTTACACTTCTTCGCACTACATCTTCCTTTGTTGTGCCATTTTTCGCCCGTTCAGCTCTCTCCGCATCTGTGAGGACCTCTATTGTCTTCTCTGTTATCCTTATCTGCCCATCCTTAAGAAGCTTTCCGACAGCCGTCTTAAACGCCCTCTTGCTTATTCCAAATTCTTTCTCAATGACACTCGCATCCACCTTGTCATTATATGGAAGCACGCCATCATATGACTGTATGATATTGTATACCATATCTGCGTTCTCCCTGATCTGCATCTTTATAGGCTTTTGAAGCGTGAGATTGAGCTTACCATCATCCCTGACAGCGACAACACGGCCATGTATCCTGTCGCCTGCATATATCGTACTGTGCAATTCTTTCTTTGGGATAAGTGCAGAATATTTGTCATCGACAGCAACAAATGCTCCATACTCCGGGCTGTATTCTATGACAATTCCGCTGATCTCATCGCCCTGTTTATATGGACTATCACACCTGAGGTAGTCATACACCTTCATAGATACACACAATCTCTCCGACTTATCCGCGTACATCCTGACCAGATATTCCCTGCCCTCTCTGACAGGTCCGGTCTGCTCTTTAAACGGAAGCAGTATATCTTTCTCAAGCCCCCAGTCCATAAACGCACCAATCTTTGTAGTGCCAGCACATCTGAGAACTGCCATCTTGCCCATAGTTATATAAGGAACATTCACCGTTGCTATGAGCCTGTCATCCGAATCCCTGTATATAAATACAGAAATCTTGTCTCCTATTCTTGTCGACCTGTGAACTTGTTTTCTAGGAAGAAGCACCTCCCTGTCATCGCCATCACATCCAAGATATACTCCAAATTCTTTTTCCCTGCGCACTGTCAGGTCGTTCCATTCGCCAATCTTTATCATAGTCTTACCGTCCTCTTATTTTTTCCTGCACCATATGCTGCCTCAGTTACATTCCAATTCAAACTGAACTACGCATTTGATAACAGATTTCTCGTCGCACAAAAGAATCTGAAGCAGATTTTCCTTCTGTGCTCTCTTTACTACTATAACATCATCTTTCACGTATTGCATCTTATATTCGGCTCTCACAGCCTTGATAGCTGATATATCTTCTACATATTCCTGTGCCAGAGCTATATAAGCTTCATTATTCATGTGATTGTTGGAATCTATCTGATACTGCATGACCTTCCTTGTGTCAACCACATTATGATCGTCAAACAGCTTTATCTTTCTAGGGGCATACTCCATATCTATCGCAGGTTCCATCGGATATGCCTCCGACACCTCATCCTCGATCCTTGCCGGTCTCAAGGTCTCAGTATCCACATAACTCCATATAGATGCAGCCTTAACGATTCTGATACCGTTCTCATCCAGGATATCTATGTTTCGAAAGCCCAGCGATGCCTTAAAGTCATATGCCCAAGTACGCACTTTTATCTTCTCACCCATAGCCGGATATCGATCGACCTCTATCTGCCATGATATCAGAAACCACGCTCTGTGGTGATCAGCAAGGTAATCAAGACCTATCCCAACATTCTCCGACTGTAAAATCGCACAATCCTGGAAATAATTGGCCAGGGACGCCATGTTCGACTTTTTCCTTCCTCCAGTTTCGCTATATCTAACTATTGCATCATATGAATACATTCACTCTCTCCTATCATATATTTTCCACAGCAATCAGACTCAACGTATGATGAATCACCAGCCTTCTATACATTTATACTCTATTTTCATGTCCGCCGCAATAGCCAGTTAATCCTGTCACACCGCATAAATACTAGTTTTTTCTATATTCAAATATGCAAATTAAATTTTTTTCAATTTTCTGAAAAAAAAGCTTGCATTATTAGACCAGTTTGTATATAATATCATTTGTTGAGGCAATGGGCTATCGCCAAATGGTAAGGCACTGGACTCTGACTCCAGCATTTTCAAGGTTCGAATCCTTGTAGCCCAGCTAACATAGAGACTTGAGATCGAGTGATTTCAAGTCTTTTTTTTATGTCATCAAACTGCGTTTGTGACATATATAAGCGGTAGCACGCTGATGCGTGCGCAGGTCATCAAACTGCGTTTGTGACATATAAAAGAGGATATGTCGGAAGGCAGTCGACATATCCTCTAAAATTGTATTACTATTGTGAAAAAAATCATATTGCTGTAACAAAAATGTAACACATTATTAAATATATTGCAATGCTTATTTTCAATTTTTATCAATTTCCAACAGTCTCTTTGCATTATCACCAAATATCTTTGACAATGCTTCACTAGAAAGTCCTGATTGCTCCAGCCTCACAACCTCAACAGCCTGATTCGTCCATGGACTGTCCGTTCCAAATAATATCCTATCCACACCGTGTCTATTTACTATTTCTACGAATGATTCTCTATCCAGAAGCTTCCATCTGTGAGGAATGCCATCTTTCCAGTCGATATCGCCGCAGGAAAAGGCAGTATCTAGATACACATTTCTTCCGCATATCCTATCAAGAACTTCACTCCACATCTGCCAGCCTCCCATATGAGCTAGCACAAGCTTTTCAGGTCTGACGTCATCCAGAACATCCTCCACCATCTCAGGAGTACAATGAACAACATCCGGAAGTCCTATATCTCTTCCGGCATGAGTAACAACTATAAGTCCCAGCTCTGTGGCATAACCTATAATTCTCTTGTACCGTATATCATTAAAGAAAACTCCCTGGTAATCAGGATGCAGCTTTATTCCCTTCAGCCCCTTATCCTTTATATCTCTTAGTATCTCCTTGTAATTGTCATTTTCCGGATGAATTCCACCGAACGACCATATATGTGTACTGTCGAAATTCTCATTTTCCTCCACTGCAGTTTCATTTATCCTCATATACTGCTTAGGAGAAGTTGCTACCGGCAATACAATTGACATGTCCACATGTCTCATCTCCATATCATTTTCAAGTCCCTCAAATGTTCCATCAGACTGAGGCACAGTGCCTGATCTTCCAGAAAGCAGATCAACAGTTTTTGCCGCTATCTTATCCGGATATGTGTGTGTGTGAAAATCTATTATCATACTTCTATATCTCCTTTCTCCTGAAACCAACCACCCAAGTCCATATTTGACCAATGGCTGAGCCGCATATATTATACACTCATGCAAAAATAAATATCAAGAATATTGAAAATCATCGTATTTTGTTTTATCTTTATTGATGGAAATCCTGTGCAAAAGGAGGATATATGAGCAAAAGACGAAAAAAAATGACAATGAAACAATTAAGATCACTGGTCGCCTTTCTTGTAACTATAAATATATTGCTGGTTATATGTATTCTGGTTCTTGGTTTTTTCCTTGCCAAAGCACACATAAATCAGCGCAAGGAAAAGACAGTCATGTTAAAGCGTGCAAATGACACCTACACAGTCTGTGTCGATGCAGGTCACGGAGGCAGCGACGTCGGCGCCGTCGGATTAGATGGAAGTTATGAAAAGGACGACAATCTCCGCCTCGCCCTAAAAGTCGCCGATGCCCTTAAGGAAAGCGGGGTTACCGTCATACTTACAAGATCCGATGACAGTGATACACAGCTCAACTCAAGATCAAAGATTGCCAACAAGGCAAAAGCTGATATATTTGTATCACTGCACCGCAATTCTACTGCAAATCCAAACACCACAAAAGGAATAGAAATCTGGATTCACAGCTCAGGATCAGAGCGGAGCTATGCCGCTGCCGATGATATTCTTAACAATCTTGAACAGGTGGGGATCTCTGAAAATAGGGGTGTCAGAATTGGCACACAAGGAGACAGCGATGACGATTATGCCGTTATCCGTGACACAGACATGACAAGCATGATAATAGAAATGGGATTCATGACAAGTCAGGATGATCTGGACTATTTCAATGAGAACATTGACAACTATGCCAAAGCGATATCAAACGGCGTAGTTGAATGGTTGAACACATATGTACAGTAAATTATCCCCCAATACATATCTACATCCCAGGCACCAAAATAAATGCCCCGGTGGATTTGATACAAACCAATATCAAGTCCGCCAGGGCATTTATTTATATTCGCTTAATATGCTACTCACTTATAACTGTTCTGTTACGTCCACCTTCCTTGGCTTTGTACAGTGCAGAATCAGCTCTGTTAAACCAGGCCTTTGAGCTCTCACCCTTTGCATATTCTGCAACACCGCAGCTGCATGTTATGCCATCCTTGTTCATAAAATGGAAATAGTAACATCTGAACTCCGTTCTGATATCCTCCACAACATTCATAACCTTGGATAACTCCACATCATGGAACAGAATAACAAATTCCTCTCCTCCATATCTGAATGCAAGTCCCATGTCCTTGGACTTTTCCTTCATCATCTTGCACAACGCCTTGATGACTATATCACCGTTGCTGTGACCATATGTGTCATTAACTTCTTTAAAATGATCTATATCAAATATTGTCACATACGACTTTGCGCCAGTCGCCTCAACATTCTCAATCTCTTTGTCAAGACTCTCCTCAAATGAACGTCTGTTATAAAGCCCTGTCATCGGATCGATCATCAGCTCACTCATTAGGGTTACCTGCCTGTTATAACTTCCGGCTATAGAATTCATAAGTGCCTTTGTATGTTTGTTGATAATAACAACCACAGCACACATAAGTACTACAAAAACCATACTTACGCCGAGAGCTCCAATCCAGCAAAGCTGTGGCAAGCTTCCATCCACACTCAACCTGTATCTCACAATATTAACAACCATGAGAATAAGAACACCTACACCTGTCCATATTGTAAGTCCCTGATCCGCGAACATAGCCGTTGCAACTATCGTAACGCACGGTAAAAGAATTATTGGCGATATAGAATAATATATAAAAGCAACGATACCAAATGATACAAACATCATCGCTGTGACTATATAATTCTGTTTCTTCTCATCTTTCGTACCCGCCTTTATATAATAATATCCAACTGCCAGAGCCAAAGCCTGCACAAGGGCAGGAACAAGTATGTACTTTAATATATATAATCCAGAACTAAGTTTCTCAAGCCTATGGCTCCCAAATAATATCCACGATATAATGAATGTTATGCTGCATATAACTAACAACATACGCCATATGAGCATCTTCCACTTTATCTCTATTTCTTCTTTGTTCAAATCGTTCATAGCCGATCCCCCAACAACCCAAATATGCATTGATTTTACCATATTTAACAGATAATATCCACTATTAATACATAAAAGGCGAGAATATGATAATTTACAATAATAACGTAACAAACAGATGTTCAGCAATGAATACTCTCCCGTTTGTGTCTATCCGCACTAATGCCCTAGTGCGGATAGGAAAAAAAAGAAAATTGTAGGGTTTAACGTGATGTTTTATGAAAGGATGGTTAATATGTCTTATTTATTTAGTCTTGATTTACTCAAGGTAGCACAGGAAGAAAAAGTAATAACAAACAAGGATGGTAAAGAAGAGGGTAAATATTATGTTATCGCTCTTAGTAATGGACGGAAGTCTTTTGAGGTTACATGTGGAGAGAGTAATAATCTTGTTAAGATAGATCCTCTTGAAAAGTGTCGTGTAGCTTTTGACATAGTTGATAAAAAGTTAAAGGCTGTAGACGCTGTTAGCATTTCAAAGTCTGTTGCAAAGGCTGGTGATAAGAATGAATGATGGTTTATCAATAAATATAGATAAAGTTGGCGTTCTTGTTCTTGCTGGTATATATAAAGATCTTTGCGAAGAATATGATAATAATATGACCTCTGCAAGTAGATATTATGAGCGACATGGATTTGAAAGAGCTTTGCGTCTTGTCGGTATAGATCCAGAAGTTTTAAAGGGTGTTGATACCTCTTTATAAGGGTTTTCATAAATATATTGCAAAGGGGGTGAACATTATGACGATGGAACAGATTACAACAGGTGTTACAGATCTTATGGGAGTTATGGGAACTGTTCTCACTTCAATTGGTAGTAATGCCGCACTTATGGTTATTTTTTGTGTTGGTGTAGTTGGTGCTGGTGCTGGCGCATTCAAGAAGATTGCACGATCTGTAAAGTAATAGAAAGGAGTAAGCAGTTATGAAGATGGCAGCTATAACACAGGGTGTTACTGATCTGATGTCTGTTATGGGAACTGTATTAACTGGAATAGCAGACAATGCCGCACTTATGGTTATCTTCTGCGTTGCAGTGGTTGGTGCTGGTGCTGGTGCATTCAAGAAGATCAAACGTTCTGTAAAATAAACAATCTAATAGGGTGTGGGCATACCCCTATTTTTTTGTACCATTTTTTAAGGAGTTTAGTATGATATTGAAATTAAGAAAATATAGCAAATTAAATATTGGTGTTGCCATCGTTATGTCTATGGTATTGCTTTTTATTGTATTCCCTGTTGCAACTGTCAAGGCTGAAACATCTGTTGGTGTCGATTATAACAACTTTGTAACATTCAAGTCTGAACTTGCCCGCACAGGGTATATGTCATATTACGATCATACGGATTATGCATATAATAAGGATTTTAAAGTAAATAAAGAGGTTAGTATATCTGATTTGTCAGGTAATATAACTCTTTGGTCAAATGATAACTATAAAGTTGCTACTGAGTGGGATTCATTTAACGCTTCATCAGGTACTGCTTCTTATGATATCTATTGTTTGTTTGGTGGTTATTATGATACCTCATATGGATCACGTATCCCTTTAATTTGGTATTTTATAGTGCCGTCTGGATCAAAAATATGTTGGGGTAAAAATACACAATATTCCCCATCTGAGGATATGTGGCAACAAACTGTTTTTAATGTAGTAACTGATGCTTCTGCTCTGTTTTGTATACGATTTTATCGTTTAGGAGATGATATGTCTGCGTATTCGTATGGTTATGGCATTAAAAGCGGGGCTTCTGTATCAGGTACTAACAGAAGTTGTTTTAAATCTCAAGCTGTTACATCTGGTGGCAATTTAAGATTTGCTATAACAACTGATAATCAGTATCAGATGGAACCACAACTTGCACCTTTTACTTTTACTAATATAGCTACAGTACCTATTAAAAATGATAATGATTATACCCCGCTTGATAGTTTCATCTCTGGTAATACATCTCTTGCTACAAATGCTGATAGTTCATGGTCTGATAAAAAAGAGTATCCGGCAGAATCATTTTATTGGGACGATATGACTTGCAAAGTGTCAAGTGTAGGTAGTCAAAAATATGCTTTTTCTTTTGATTATAAGTATACTTGTCCTTTGATGACTGACCCTAGTGAGCTTTTTTCTGTGAAAGTTATTTATAATGTTGATATTCGTTATCAAGATGGTAAAGGTCGTACATATAGTTTTAGTGATTCCAAGACAGATAATTTTAGTCTTAATAAACATAAAAATGCGTATGTAAACGATAATATATATCTTGCTGGTGATGTTGGCGATAATTCACAATGGGTTAATGTGGGTGCTGCATTTGAATTTTTGGGTGGTCTTATCTCTGGTGATAGTTCCTTCCTTGAAAAATATTCTGACTGTAAAATTAACAGTGCTAAACTTTATGTGACTGTATTTTTGTACCATATTCCTGATCCTGACCGTTTTTTTGCTGATGGTAATTTAGGTTTGCCTTCTGTCGGCGGTGATGACATTCCAAGTGATGCTAAAGTTGTTCAATCTACTGATGTTAGATATTTCCCTTTTGATTTGTATACATTAAAGCCTGATCATGTTGTATCTTCTCAGAGACCTAGTGTTACTACTGAAGATGTAACTGATAATGATGGAAATATTGTTGATAAAAAAGTGACAGATGTTGTTGTAAATGATGATACTGGTAAAACTGTTATTAACATAACCATTGATAATAGTAATAAAGTTATAGATGGTAATGCAAATGTGAATACTGGTGGTGGTTCTGGTGGTGATTCCGATGATGAAGATAAAAATACTAAATCATTTTGGAAGTATGTTGCTGGTATTGTTGCATTCTTTACAGCTTTGTTGAATAGTGATTCGGGATTGTTTGCTGTTATAGCTTCATATTTTAAGTTTATCCCTTCTGATTTTTGGAATGTTACTATCGGTGCAATAGTAGTTATTGCTGTTTTGTCAATATACAGGCTTGCTAAAAAAGGTGGGTGATGTAGATGTTAGAACTTGTGAGTCTTGTTGCTAAAGTTGTTTTTTACGGTTTGACGTATGAATTTACTTTAGGCGGTATTACTTTTAGTGCCTGGAAGATATTTATAACATATCTTGTATGTCAGTTAATAGGCTATGCCATATGGGTATTTATTAAGGGAGTGGCACAGGATGCTGATTATTAGGTTTTATTGTTTGTAATAATCAATAAGTTTTTTTACAAGGATATAAATTAAAAATATAAATCCTGTTATTATTGCTAATCCTATTATTCCAAATAATATTATGAAAATAATTATAAACATTGTATTTGATGATTGTGTATTTATCATTTTTTATTTCCTTTCTGTAAGAATTGTATCAATTATAAGATAAAAATGAGGTGATGTAAATGAGTAAAGAACTTTGCAAAGGCTCAAAGTGTGATTATTGCTTAAATGATAGTAGCTGTTGTAGCGGTGAATATCATCCGCTTATAGATGATAGTCTTTGTAATAACTGTAAGTATGCAGATATATGCTATGAAACGCATTTCCCTGTAATTGGATGTAGTGTATATGTGCCAGATGTGCCGCTGGCGGCTTCAGCCCCTCGGCACATCGGCATTGATAAGCTATTCAATCACTTCTCCCCTCTCTTTTCTGTTAAAGGGGGTGGAAAATAATTGATAGCATTAATTGCATTAATTGTATTTGTAGCTGGAAGTTGTCAGCTATTCCGTGAGTATCATTATTTGCTTGACTATAAAAGAGATGAAAGAACATTTAACGAGTACCGAGAAAGGAGCAAAGAAGAACTTGAAGACATATATAAAAATGACCATTTTGATTTTTAGTATGATAGTGTCCTGTCTGTTTATTGCTACACTTATAACTTATGAGTGTACTATAACTGTTAATGCTCAGACTATCAGCACAAGACAGACAGAAATAAATATAGATGTAAAGAATGCACCTGTAGCAACCAGCGGTGATGCAGGTTATCTGACAACTGTCAGATCCATAACAGATGTATACAATGTATGTGTACTTATATTGTTCGTGTTGGTGTTTTGGGTATTTTGGAATGTCATAAGGACAGTGTACAGAGTGTTTACCGATTTCAAACGGTTTTAAGTGAGGTGATAACATGGATAAGATAATCATAGATCTGTACTCAAACGGTGACTTATATATGATGTTCGCTAAAATCATGGCTTATATGATCGCTCTGCTTGTAATGACCTGTGTTGTCGGTGCTATAAGGGGGCTTAGATTATGACAATCCTTGTAATAATCCTTATATGCATGTTGTGCCGTGCCTTTCCTGTCATTCCGTTCTGTGTGACTCATTTTTATCAGATAGCAACGAATGGGGCAGTTGACCTGTACTACTACTTTAAACACAAAGAATATAACCGCTGTCATTTTTATGGCAGCATCCACATGGTCACAGCATACCGTAACAAGGTCTTCGGATCAGGAAAGACGTTGGACATGACCATGGTTGTGCGTGAAGTGTATCACAAGTACAACGGTCTGCCTGTCTGGTCTGAGGATGAACAGACGTTTGTGACACAGTATATACATATCATTAGTAATGTAGATCTAACGGATGTCCCCTACACACCTTTTACTAACGTTAATCAGTTAAAAAATGTTGAGCAAGGGACAGAAGATGTCACTATTTTTGTATTTGACGAAGTAGGGGCGATTTGGAATAGTAGAAACTATAAGGATAACATATCTACAGAGCTGTTAAAGAGACTGCTACAGGTGTGTAAGAATAAGATAGGTATCATCTGCACGGCTCAAAGGTTCAAGTTTGTTGACGCGCTGCTCCGTCAGATCACAGGGTACCTGGTGTGTGTGAACAAGACATGGAGACTGCTCTCCGTCCGCTACTATGATCCTGTCAGCTTTGAAAACTGCGATAATATCGACATGATAAGACCTCTTAGTCTGTCGTTCAAGTTCGTATTCAATAAAGATTACAACGCTTATGATACAAGTGCAATCGTGGAAGATCTCAAAAAGACAGAAATGATAAGTGATAGTGAAGTCCTCGCCGGACAGGGTATGGTCCAGCCGGATATTGATTTTGCGACCGGTATAAAAAAGCGTTTCCGTAAGCGAAAAAGATAAGATGATAGGCAGTGTGCTGTAAGCAGGGCGTGCCATCGCCCTGATAACTATAAAATGACTTTGGTACTTAATCAGTCAAGGGCGCGAAGCGTGCATTTTACCCTTGACTTATTGAGTGCTAAAGTCTATTGCCGACTTTGTAGGAGTGTGAATTTTATGAAGATAATAGTCAGACTGTTTAACAATGTAGTTATGTTAGTCAATAACCTGTGTAAGCTTGTCATAAACCTGATGCGGTTCATTCAGTAACCAGAGAAGAAAAAAAGGACAAGCGTAAAGCAAAAGTAATAGCCCCCCTGTGGGAGCTCGGGCATAGGGGGGTTGGGGGATCAAGGAATGGTACCATGATAATAACTACACAAATTACACAATCCCTATGTCTGTAAATACACCAAATAATGAATATCTAAAAAACATATGTGTAAATGTGTAAAATCAAAACCCTATCATTCAACCTATATCCTCAAAATCAAGTAAATATACCATGCTGAGGGGGCTTGTCCTCGGCATGTGTAAATATGTGTAAAATGTGTAAAAACGAAACAAAAAAGAAAAAAAAAGGGGGATTTGTTACAATGCCAAAATCATATAGAACATGTGAGATAGTTCAGCAATTGGAATATCTAACAGAAGAACAAATAGAAAAGGGCTTAGATCATAACGCAGTAAAAGACTATGCTTATATCCTGCATGATAAAGATGAAAATAAGGAAGGCGAACTAAAAAAGCCACACTGGCATATATGTATAAGATTTAAAGACAGTGTGCCTACTGAAAGTATATGTAATTGGTTCGGCATCACCGAAAACTATATAAATAAAATCCGTGGACGGTTTGGAGATGCCCTCGCATATCTCACACATAAAAATGCTACTGAAAAGTATCAGTATCTTGAAGAGTCTGTAAAAAGTAATTTCGATTTTAAAAAGGAAGCTGAAATAAAACAAGGCAGAGAGGCTGACAAAGCAAGAAAAGCAGAACTTGTTGACCTTATAACAGGTGGCGTAATACGTGAGTATAATTACACAGAGTATATAACACCACAGGAGTATGACAAATTCAAAAAGACAATAGACAATGCGTTTAATTATCGGAGAGATAAACTAGAAGGAAGTGAAAGAAACATGAAAGTAATATACCTCTATGGTGAAGCTGGAACAGGCAAAACAACATGGGCTAAAGAACTTGCTCAGCAGAATGAATATAGCTATTACATAAGCTCAGGAAGTAATGACCTGCTTGACAATTACAAAGGTCAGGACTGTCTGATACTTGATGATATCAGACCAAACTATATAGATGTAAGCGACCTGTTAAAATTACTTGATAATCACACTAACAGTACGGTCAGAAGCAGATATAAAAACAAAATGCTTGAGTGTAAACTTGTAGTGATAACTACATCAGTGAGCATGGAAGTGTTTTTCAGGAATCTGATAGGTGACAGCCGTGAAAGTCTCCAGCAGTTGCGCCGTCGCTGTGAGATGTATATAAAGATGACCGCTCTTACAATGTCTGTGCAGTTGTGGCAGACTGAAAGTAATAAATATATGTTCGTAGGCACTTATGATAATCCTGTAGCAAATAAGTATCTAAAACATGACAGGACACTTGTGGAGGCAAGGGAATATGTTGACAATATGATACTCTTTCCTACAAAGGCAAGTAATGATATTGTAGCAAAAGAATATGGATTTACTGATATGAAAGATGACGAAGATGTATTTGTAAGACAATTAACACTTCCGGTATAATGATATAAATTAAATATATGATAGTGCTGTTGGTATGTCTGACAGCACTTTTTTTATACAGTAGGGGGCATACTATGAAATACAGGCATTTAACATATGCTGACAGGGTCGCAATGGAAACTCTTTTAAACAGGAAATACAGTAAAGCGGATGTAGCGAGATATCTTAAAGTATCAAGGGCAACTATTACAAGAGAATATAAAAAAGGAATATATAAACATACTAATTCAGATTTAACAGAGACAGAAAAATATAGTGCAGACCTGGCACAAAAAAATACAGACTATGCACAGACCAGCAAGGGGCGACCTCTTAAAATTGGTAATGATGTGGATTTTGCGGAATATATAGAGAGGAAAATAGTAAATGATGGGTACTCTCCTGCTGCGGCTCTTGCTCTTGCGTATGAACTAGGTATGAATACACATATATCTGTAAATACATTATACCGGTATATAGACAATGGTCTTTTTCTAAAGCTTACTAATAAGTGTCTTCCTGTCAAAAGTAAGAGGAAAAATCATAAACATAAAGTCAGAGTGCAAAAGCGCATGAGTGCCGGACAGTCGATAGAAAACAGATCTGATGAAGTAAACAGTCGTGATACATTTGGACATTGGGAAATGGACACGGTAAAAGGAAAAAGAGGGACAACAAAATCATGTTTATTGGTCCTGACTGAAAGACTTACCAGACGTGAAATAATCCGTAAGATTCCGGATCAGGGGGCAAAGTCTGTAGTTGCTGAACTAGACAAGTTAGAACATAGATTAGGTAATATGTTTTCAAGGCTATTTAAAACAATAACAGTAGATAACGGAGTTGAGTTTTCCGACTATGAAAATATGAAAAGATCTCTGCTTCACGATGGAGACAGGACGGAGATATACTACTGTCATGCTTATAGCAGTTATGAGCGTGGCAGTAACGAAAATGCAAATAAGTTTATCAGGCGACACATAGCAAAAGGACAGGACATAGATAAATATGATGATGTATACATACAGAGCATACAGGATTGGATGAACTCATACCCTCGCAAGATACATGGCTGGCGAACTGCTAACGACTTATTCGATGCAGAAATAAATAAACTCTATGCCATGTGACATAGAGTTTAAAATAATTGTTACTTTACTATTGACAATTTACCTAAAAGGCGAGAATATTTTATAATTCCCGCCTTATTATTTAGCTTCTTTTCATACAATATGATGTTGCATACCAGGAGTCACCATACAACATCGTCTACAGATTGTATCCAACTTCAAATGCTTCAAGATTCTTCTCCACTGTCTTAGGTGGAACTGTGTTCTTGATAACCTCAACCCATGCATCATGTGAAAAATCCATGTGCTGTGCCGCGATTCCTATGATGACTGTGTTAAATACCTTGTTGTTGCCAAGCTTCTTTGCCTCATCCATGGCATCCACTGATATTACCTTATACTCCTTGCTCAGTTTCTCAATAATTCCATCAGGATACTGTGCAGCACCTGTAACTACAGTGATAGGATCTATTCTCTGGTCATTGACGATGATAACTCCATCCTTCTTCAGGAAGTGTGCATATCTGAGAGCCTCAAGTCTCTCAAATGCTATAAGCACATCTGCGCACCCCTCTTCAACGATAGGCTCATTGACCTTCTCTCCATATCTTACGTATGTAACAACACTTCCACCTCTCTGGCTCATTCCGTGAACCTCTGAGAGCTTGACATCATATCCTGCTGCCGTGGTGATTCCACCGAGTATACGGCTTGTGAGAAGTGTTCCCTGTCCGCCTACGCCGACGATCATAATATTTTTTGTCTCCATGATTAGAACTCCTCCCTTTCTATAGCATCGAACTTGCATCGCTTCATGCACAGTCCGCAGCCTGTACAGAGTGTGTCATCTATACGGATGGTTCCATCCTCCTGCCTGATAACTGCTGGGCATCCTGGCTTTAAGCACATACCGCACTTCTTACACTTCTCAGGTATTGCCTTGCATCTTCCTGTTATCTTAGTCGTCTTCAAGAGTACACAAGGTGACTTTGTGATGATGACTGATACCTCATCCTTTGCTGTCTCCTCCTTGATGAGCTTCTTAAGACCTTCTATATCAAATGCATTTATCTCATGGACGTTCTGGATTCCCAGTGCCTTGCAGAGATTGTAAATATCAATGGCGTATGTAGGATCTCCCATCAGTGTCTTACCTGTTGCAGCGTGATCCTGGTGTCCTGTCATACCTGTTGTCGAGTTGTCAAGTATGATGACTGTTCCTGTGCTCTGGTTGTATACCATGTTCATGAGTGAGTTCACACCTGTGTGAAGGAATGTTGAATCACCTATGACCGCAACCCAGTTCTTGATGTAATCCTTGCCCTTTGCCTTCTCCATTCCATGAAGGGTAGAGATGGATGAACCCATGCAGACCGTTGTGTCAATAACACTGAGTGGCGCAACGGCTCCAAGTGTGTAGCATCCGATATCTCCTGCTGCGTGGATCTTCAGCTCTGAGAGAACTGAGAATACGCTTCTGTGTGGGCAACCAGGACAGAGGATAGGTGGTCTTGCTGGAACCTGAGCAGCCTCAGCAGTCTCAACCTTCTCGCCAAGGAGCTTCTCTCTGAGCATGTTTGCACTGTACTCACCCTGAACTGTGAGCAGGTCTTTACCGACTGCATCTATACCCCATGCTCTCACCTGAGTCTCGATATGTGGCTCAAGCTCCTCGATGACATATACCTTGTCAACTTGTGCACAGAAGTCCTCGATCATCTTTCTTGGGAGAGGATTTACCATACCAAGCTTTAATACTGATGCGTTTGGCATAGCCTCCCTCACATACTGATAAGGGATACCACTAGTTATGACACCCACGCTCTTGTCCCTCATCTCAACTCTGTTGATCGGCATGTCAGCACCGTCTGCTGCCATATCCTTGAGTCTCTGTTCTACAAATACATGACGTGGTATAGCGTTACCAGGCATCATGACATATTTCTTTATATTTCTCTCATATGGCTTGTCTGGAATCTCCTGTCTGTCACAAAGCTCTACAACACCCTGTGAGTGTGAAAGTCTTGTGGTTGTACGGAGCATTACAGGAGTATCATACTTCTCACTAAGTTCAAATGCGTACTTTGTGAAATCCTTTGCCTCCTGGCTGTCCGATGGCTCAACAACCGGGATCATTGCTGTTCTTGCAACAAGTCTTGAATCCTGCTCGTTCTGTGATGAGTACATTCCAGGATCGTCCGCTGCCACAAGTACCATACCTCCGTTCACACCTGTGTATGCTGCTGTGAACAGTGGATCTGATGCAACATTCACACCTACATGCTTCATCGACACTATGGATCTTACACCCGCAAATGATGCACCGATGGCTACCTCTGTGGCAACCTTCTCATTCGGTGACCACTCTGAGTAAATGTCTCCCTTATACTGCACCATATTCTCACTGATCTCTGTACTTGGTGTTCCAGGATATGCCGCTGACACCTTGACACCTGCTTCATAACAGCCTCTTGCGATAGCTGCATTACCAAGCATTATCTTTTTCTCGCCCATGAATCTTATCCTTCCTGTATATTTATTTATATTTTTAATTTATTTCGTCTAATAAGACACTCTAATTTGTTATTATACAAGAATTATCAATAAAATAAAAGAGGTAATTGTCTATCTCTCCAGCTTCACAGTCGCCTTCACCATGTCAACAAACTGCTTTCTCGTCTCCGCCTTCATTGAGTCACTGTCTGTACCATCCAATTTTTCCAGAGACTTTTCGGCAAGCCGGCTCACAAGATCAAGGTTTCCAGAGCCTGAATGATCACTGTTTTTAAGAAGCATTCCGTACAGTGCCACGGCCGATGCAAGGCTCATATCGGCTGACATATTTTTAACATAATCCTTTTCGTACACAACTTCCGATATCAGCTTGCTTGAATTCTCAGAAGGCTCTTTGTACCTTATATTGACGGTTGCAAGTTCATCTGAGAACCCAGATGTATCTCCCGCATTTGCCGTATCCCCATATTTGTGCTTGGCAGATGACACTTCAAATGCCGAATCTATAGGCACCACCTCATAGAGCACTGTCACCATATGCCCTGCACCGATCTCTCCGCCGTCCACGGAATCATTTGCAAAATCAGCATCGGCAAGCATCCTGTTCTCATAACCTATCTGTCTGTATCCTTTCACATATTCAGGATTGAATTCTATCTGGAATTTTACGTCCTTTGCAACAGTCTGGAGCGTGCCGCCCATCTCATCCACCATAACCTTTTTTGCCTCATACGCAGAATCTATAAATGCATAGATACCATCTCCGTTGTCTGCCAGGGCTTCAAGCTTGTTGTCCTTCAGGTTGTCCGTTCCGAATCCAAGAACGCTTAAGAATATGCCACTCTCCTTCTCCTCCGTGATGAGATCCACAAGGTCGCTCTCACTCGTAAGTCCGACGTTCATATCCCCATCCGTCGCAAGTATCACACGGTTGTTGCCGCCATCTATATAATTCTTCTCGGCAAGCTCATACGCCGTGATGATTGCATCGCCGCCATTCGTGCATCCGTCAGCAGTAAGACCTGAGAGTGCCTCATTTATGGTGTACTGTTCGGAGCCCGGTGTTCCTGATAAAACCACAGTGTCGGAACCGGCATATGTGACTATGCTGACCCTGTCGTCCTCCCCCAGATTTTCCGCCAGCATGGCAAATGACTGCTGAACGAGAGGCAATTTGTTTTCATCATACATGGAACCTGATGTGTCTATAAGGAACACCAGATTTGATGGCTTTTTGGCATCAAAATCTATATCCTCAGTATTTATTCCCACCATCATAAGCTTTGTGTCATCGTTCCATGGGCAATCAGCATACTCAGTGTAAATCGAAAATTTATCCCCATCCGCAGGAGCCTTCTTGTAATCGTATGTGAAATAGTTGATCATCTCCTCAAGTCTCACAGCACCATCAGGTGGCATAATACCAGATTCAATATATGCTCTCACATTGCTGTACGAAGCAGTATCACGGTCCGCGGCAAATGTGGAGAGCGGTCTGTCCGCAACAGACACAAATCCATTTTCACTCATACTGTCATACTCCCTGGTATCATAGTAGGCCCCTGGATCCTGATACAAGAAATCTGACGATGGATCTACGCTATTATTCATCTCACCTGTCGCCGATGAATTATCCTGTGCAGTCTCTGCTGCTGAGTATACTCCATCTTCTGCGACACTGTCTGTCACTTCTGCCACCCAGTCAAACATATCATCTTCTGTTTTCCTCTGACTCTCTTTTTTCCTGTACTTTTCAGCTATACTTTCTGTGTCATCCGTTCTGTTGTCTTCTCCTTGTTGCTTAAATCCCTGCTCATTTGTACCTTGCTTACCGTCATCGTTTTCCTTATGTGTACAGCCGCAGGCACTGCCTGCCGCAAGTGCAAAAGCCATGCATAAGCAGACTATCTTTTTCCCTTTAACCATAAAAAATGCCCTCCTTTTGGAAATATCCGAAACACACAATCGCATTTTAATGCGCTGCGCGCTTCACCTCTGATATCCAATGTACGGATGGGCATTTACATTTTATGGTATATTTTTAATTATTTTCAAAAACCCACATATCAGCAGATTCGTCATAGCCGATCAATCTTACGGTTATTGCATCTCCTATGTTTGCGCTCCAATCACCATCTTCCGGGCAGATCGATATCCTGCTACCTATATACAGCGTGCCTGTGTCATATTCACCCGATATACTCTTTATTTCTACTGTGTAAAATGTAGCTGATACTCTACTGCTATACACAGTATCTACAACCTCAGCTTCAATCACTATATCGGTCTTTGCCGCAGAATCCACAGGACCGTTCACTGTATCCATCGATACAGAATCAGACGATATATCATTTTCGGACTCAGCAGCCGCTGAAGCATCATTCTGTGGCGCTGCAGCATGGTCAGTCTGCTCCTCCTGATAACTTGAAGCTGTTTCATCAGCCATCTCCGCAGAATTTGCCTCATTACTGCTTTGCATACTTTTCGTGTCTTGTCTGTAAACAGACGAATCCGACGTTGCTCTCGAGTTCATGGATCTGTTCGCCGTGAGTCTGTTCATAATCGGCATTGCGATCAAAATCGCTGCTATGGATGCTGCAACAAGAGAGCCGGATATTATCCTGACCATCTTGACACGCTTGTTGTTCTTTTTTCTTCTTTTCGAATCCTCCATCATCATCATGAGGATCTCGGCATCCGCATTTCCCGCTCTGTGCTTATCCACCTTATCCGCACCAGCTTCTATTCGTGACCACAGATCTGGCACATTCGCATCCAGATTTATAAGGTAGGCATCAACTATATCGTCATCGGCTCCATTTGCTGCCTCATCCGGTGTCTCTGATATGTTTCCATTTTCTCCGTCGTATAAATTGTCCTGCTTCATATCTTCCGCTCTCATAGCCTGCACCTCCTCAATTTTTTTATCGCCTCACCGTATAGCCACGTCACGGTTCCCATAGGTCGTCTGGTCATCTCTGAAATCTCCCTGAACGTGAATCCTCCAACCGTTTTCAGATCAAGTACCTCCCGTTCTTCGGGTTTCAATATTTTCAAAGCCTGCTGCACTGTCATTCTGTTCACAATCTCGTCTTCATGACTTTCCCTGCTGTTCGGAGACTCAGGGATTTCGTCCACCAGGGCCTCCCTGCCAAGCTTCCGTACTCTGTCCACAGCCATATTCTTTGCGATCGTAACCATCCATCTCTTATGTCCATTTCCCGGTCTGTAGCTGGCCGCGACACTGTACATCTTGATAAAAAATTCCGATGTAACATCCTCCGCTTCCTCTCGCTGCCCTATGGTGTCATACACGACCGCAAATATCAGTCTCAGATATTCGTCATATATAAAACGCAGACTTTCCCTGTCGCCTTTAGCCATTGCAGACATATATCTTGTAAAATCACTGTCTGTCATATGTTTCCCCCTTCTTCCTAATTATACGTATCAGATCAGCATATTTATGGTGTAACTTAGCTGATCTTTTCCATAGTCACAAATCCCATAACATAATTCTTTTTCCCTGAAACCGTATCAAACGGCCATACCGTATACTTATTATCTACTATATCCACATCACAACCCCTGTGCAGCGAGATATCACTCATAAGCTGACTGACCCCTTCTATATGAGATACGGATTCTATGGTATCCCTGTCTCCTGCATTAAGCCTTTCGGCAATTCTGCCCGCCTCCATATAATCCGTGACAGCTGATACTTCATATCCATATATCAGCCTTTTTTCTGTTGTATGGTACATATAATCATTGAGCCTCTCCACCGCAGACTCATTCAGCCCGGATATGGCGCTGCTTATAAGTCTAAGATCCTCATCATGATAATTTTCCCTATAATGATAAAGGAGCGCCGCAAATCTCGAATTGAGCTGGCTGTGAAGTCCAACAGCCACGCTATAATCAAATATATCAAGATACCTGTAAGCGTCAAAAGTCCCCGGTTCAGGCTGTGTCTTTCCTATATATTTTCCAGAATTCTGTCCGGCAATTCCTTCCAAAAATTCTAATATATGCTCCAGATCCGCCCCATCTTCCAACAGAGCATCAAGCAGCCTGTACTGATCATCATCCACTCTCCAGAACGGAATATCTGCGATCACATAATCAGACTCTGTGAGGCCATACCTCTGTACCGCCTCCCGCACACCCTGCTCATCCCTGTCTATAAGTACAAGTTTATAGTCTGCCGCAAGCCTGCCTATATCTATATCTCCCGCCTGCCCTATGCCCCAAAGTGCAAGGACAGGTCTTCTTCCATCCCCGTTTCTATTAACCGGACAGTTCTTCACTATATAACCCGTAACCATCTGCCTGTACCTTATCCATTGCTCATAGGAATTCGGTATACGCTCCATGGCAATCATCTCATCAAAATAACTCATTGGCTTCTCCTGACTCTGCAATCCGGCAGATATCTAAAACATTTCATGTCTACCAGCATTCATTGATCTTTCACAGGTATTTTATAAAATTTTATTTTTAAGCACAAGTGGAATGTTGTATAATACACATAGTTGTGCAATTATGCGCAATACTTTATACTGGAACACGATATATTTCATATTCCAGTTTTTACATTTGGAGGAGTTATGGAATCAATACAAACAAATGCTCTGAACAGCAAATACATCAATTCCCTTCTGCGCCCGGAGGAAAATCCATTCATGCAGGAGATGCAGAGTTTTGAGGAGATCATGATGATGTATTCATGTGCCATCAGAGAGGTGAAGACAAAATTTGAAGTGCTGAACGATGATTTCAGCGTAAGATACAAGAGAAATCCTATAGAATTCATACAGTCCAGGATTAAAAAGCCTGTCAGTATAGCCAAAAAGCTTGCAAGCAAGGGCTGTCCAGTTACATGTGCAAGTATACTGAACACTCTGGACGACGTCGCAGGCATAAGGGTTATCTGCCCGTTCATTGACGACATATACATGGTGGCAGAAAAGCTCATAAGCCAGGATGATATCACACTGATCGAGGCCAAAGACTACATATCGCATCCAAAGCCAAACGGATACCGCAGTCTGCATGTCATAGTCGAGATTCCGGTGTTCTTCGCAGATCACACAAGGAATATGCGCGTGGAGGTTCAGATCAGGACAATAGCGATGGACTTCTGGGCGAGCCTGGATCACCAGCTCAGATACAAGAAGGACATCCCGAACGTAGACATGATATCCGCAAGACTTAAGAAATGCGCAGATGTGATATCTGCAACAGACCTTGAGATGCAGTCCATCAAGAACAGCATATATGGTCAGCGATATATTCCTGAACTTAAGCGAAAATCACCAGAAGAATAATTGCAGTTATTTATCTCCTGCTGATATTTTTTCAACCACAGGTAAAATGAAAAAATTGAAATATTTGCAACTTTTCATTTGACATTTGCTCAAATCTGTTGTAGTATAACTGATGTTGTTAATCAACATGTGTGCATAGCTCAGCTGGATAGAGCACTTGGCTACGGACCAAGGTGTCGGGGGTTCGAATCCTCTTGCGCACGTGACAAAAGCTGTCTGAATTGTTTCAGACAGCTTTTTATTTTATGAAAATTACTATCCGGTTTTTATTTTATAAAAATCACTTTTCGTCAGCCGAACATTCTTTTGAAATAAATGAGCCAATGTACAAATCTACCTAGATCATACACTGGCTTTCTGTATACATAAATTTTGCGGCTATATGCCTTATTTACATGAGCCGACGCCGCCGCTTCCAAGATATTCCTCCACCTTCTCAGGCGTATCCAGTCTCAGACGCACAATAGTCATCATGATCATGTACCTCAACACTTCCTTTAATATCTCATTCTCAAACTGCGACTTCATATTTTCCGGATAGGCATGTACTAGGAAATGCACATTGTAGGCATCGCCCTGTCTTGAGATAAATGCACTCACATAGAGACCGTTCATGACCGCTGTTATGATGTCGTCATCCGTGATCTGTATATTTATCTTATACATCTTGGATATGAATTTTACAGTCTTGTCTTCCCTTATGAGAAAACGTCTGTCTGTTATCTCCCCTATGGAAAAGTTCTGTTTATGCAGTGTTATCGCCTGCAGGAATTCTGCTTCCTTGTCGTTCTCAATTATATAATCATATATATCATTCGGTGTGTATGCCATATTGTTCAAGTTGTCCTTTCGTCTATTTGTCTATGATCTATGCGCTAGCACTTTTTTCATTCGCACATCCGGTATCATCACGTCACACTGCCCATCGTAAGCCCGATCACAAATACCACAAATGCACCAATCGTAAGCACGTACCACTCGATAACACGGACTGCAAGTTCCCAGTCCGACGGCTCAACATCATACAGATTTCTCACTCTGGGCCACATGGCCAATCTGAAAAGTTCATCTGGAAACAGCATACTTACGACCGCAATGATGCATATAATGATTCCGAATATATATAATACTATATTTCCTCTGTTTGTTGTCTGCGGACCATTAATAAACTTCACTATCTCATAAATATCCGGCGGATTTGCATAATAATCTCCTAAAACCACCTCAAAATCATTCCCCATCGTACCATCCGCCTTGTATACCATATAGCCTTCTTTTGAGACAGCACCTCTGAAATACACTTTATCACCATCCATGATCTTTACTCCGATATAATCATCAGATGATAACATGCCATCCTCGGTCACTGCCGGTATGGCAGAAGGATCCTCCATCCAGCTATATGGTCCATATGTTACGTCTCTATACCCATCTCCTGTAAATCGATGATAACACTTAAATTCTATGCTCTGGTCATCATATACTGTGATACTTGTATGTCCATCTGTATATGTCACATTTCCCTGTTCTTCTTTTCGGGTCAGAAAGTCACCCCTGAATTCTATTCCCTTTATGGACATTATAATCGGATAAATTATGGAAAATGCTATGATCATTGCCACTATAATGCTCATCAGAACCTTTTGCGTCCTGGATAAATTCTTTATTCTCTCCATATACATTTCCCCCTTCGATCAGGAATTTTCTGTTATCTCCACGAGCTGTGAAACATACTCTGCAGATTTCAAACACATATCTACTGCCTATATTATCCTCCCATGCTAACCTCAGTCCCTGACTACTGCCCGCGCACGCCTAGAACAGATCCAGCGTATTGTCAAGATATATCTCTTCTCTTACCCGCAGCTGATACTCTGGCTTTGTCATATAGTATAGCAGAAATTCCAGCACTATGGCACTCCCAAGACTTCTCCCCTCTATCTTGAAATTGGAAAATCCCATCGGCAAGTAAATGTTCCTTATATCATCTATACCTATAAATCCAGGATTCTCCATCGCCTTTGAGAAACGATAGCCACCTGCTGCGTTCGGCGATGTACAACGGTGAATTGATTTCTCACCGAGAGCCATACGGCTCACATCCTCATAGCAGGCTTTCCTGTCCTGACAGGAGAACCAACAGCATTCGTTGCACAGGAATTCCACCTTGTCTTTCTGCTTTTGCGAAAGCGCTCCCAGCCTGTCAAATGCTTTGTTCAGCCGAAAATCCGGCACAACATACCTGAATTCATCCCGGTCAAGCTCTGCTGAAAACAGATCAAAGTCCGTAATGACCTTTGTTGTCGATGAAACCATATATAGTCCCGGATAATTCTCCTGCAGATAATCAATCAGCAACTCCGAATGGACTATGACGCCATTTTGAACATATGCCTTGCCTTCTGCCTGGTTAGGTCTTAGCATGATACTCCTGCTTTGAGTGTCATCCGCCGCAGCTCCGCCATCCTCAAACACTTTACACAAATCGTTACACCGCTTATCAGCAAGATGTTCCGGTCTCAGTAGTGAGTTGCTGAAGGTCAGCCTCGCCGATATTCCATACTCGCTCATAAACTCCAGCACATCTCCGGCATCGCTGTCGCCATATCCCACTCTGCCACCGCCCCAGAGACAGTCACCCGGTGCTCCATACACGGAACCGATATCACACCAGTCATAAAAATATTCCCTGTGCTCACGATATAGTGGCAGGAACACCTTGTACAGCTCGTAGAATTCAAAAAGTCCAGGCAGATGGTAATGTGCCTTGTATTCAGTTTTGCTATTCCCTGTCTCTGGCTTTGATCTGCCAAACAATGGCTCATTCTTCATAGTGTTCATTTTCCCGTTTTTCTTTCAGTTCTCATATGTTATCTTAATTTCCGCATATTATCTACAATTATATAAAAGTTCTTTATCTGTTGCAAACCATGTTTAGGACATTGTATATTTGAGCTATGGGAATTCACATTTTATAAGCGAGGGATGACTATGAATTATGCATTTACAAATGGAAAAATATTAAACGGAACTAAAGATATGCAGATACAGACCGGACTCTGTATCCTGGTCAGGGATGGCAAAATATACGACATCGCAAAGGATACTGCTGATCTTGACGGATACAAGATCATAGACCTTCAGGGACATTACATTCTGCCGGGCCTTATCAATATGCATGTACATCTTGCGGGAAGCGGAAAACCGCAGAAGAAGCAGCGCGACAATGAAAAACTTGTAAATACCATCATGGGCTCGGCGCTTACCAGAGCCATCGCATACAACATGGTGGCGGGCTTTGCAAAGGACGAACTGCTAAGCGGTGTCACTACCATAAGAACTGTTGGCGGCCTTGGAAACTTTGACACCAGACTGCGTGACGAGATCGAAGCAGGCACCAAGATAGGGCCGCGTATCCTTGCCGCCAATCAGGGAATCTCAGTTCCTGGGGGACATATGGCGGGATCTGTAGCTATCGCTGCTGCAAACATAGATGAAGCCCTTGCCCACCTGAACAAATGTGAGAAAGAAAAGGTTGACATAATCAAGCTCATGATCACCGGTGGAGTGCTTGATGCAAAGGAAAAGGGAGGCCCTGGAGAACTGAAGATGTCTCCTGACATGGTGCGCGCAGTCTGCGACAAGGCTCATGCAGACGGATACATGGTTTCCGCACACGTCGAATCACCCGAAGGTGTCCGCGTTGCTCTGGAAAACGGAGTTGATTCCATCGAACACGGCGCTAAAATGGACGATGACATGATCAGACTTTTCAAGGAACGCGGGGCATTCCTCTGCACCACTATCTCTCCGGCTCTTCCATATGCCCTGTTTGACCGCACCCTCACGAATGCGACTGAGGTCGAGCAGTACAATGGAAATGTCGTATTTGAGGGAATCATTGACTGTTCAAAGGCAGCCCTGGCAAATGACATCCCTGTTGTGCTGGGAAATGACGTGGGCTGTCCATGGATCACACAATACGACTTTTGGCGTGAGCTGTACTACTTCCACAAATACGTCGGGGTATCCAACTCATTTGCACTGTACACCGCGACAAAGCGGAGTGCAGAGCTTGCCGGGATTGGACAGCTCACCGGATCCATCGAGAAGGGCAAATATGCAGACATGATAGTCACCGCAGGAAATCCTCTTGACGATCTGCGCGTTCTCAGGAATCTTGAGATGGTCATCACTAGGGGAAACATCATCAACCACCCAAAGATCAAGAAGAGGAAGAATGTGGATGCGGAGCTGGACAAGTTTCTGTAAATAATGAATACTGTTTGTGTTTAATATTGCATTTAATGAAGATAAACCTGTTGTTTCTTTCATTGTTAATAGCGATGAGTTAAACTAAAAATACGACTAAACAGCAACGGAGGTTATTATTTATTATGGGAAATACATTCAGGGAAGTGCAGTGTTACAAATGCGGACATATTTTTATGTGGCAGAAAGATGGTATAGAATATCAGTCCGAATATCGTCTGGAAATCACCAACGAACTGCTGGGAATTGCGGCATGTCCTAAATGCGGAACGGATATGTTGGTAATTCCGCATATTCTTGAGGGAACCTCTAAAGATTCAAATGGGATTGTAGAATCAGGGATACGAGGAATATAAAGACAAAAACAACCGGGTATGTTTCTTCCTGAACATGCCCGATTATTTTTTATATGGGAATATCCTACTCATCTGGATTCACGATGGCGCCTATCTTAAACTCTCTGCCGTCCTTTTGCCACTGTCTGTACTCCGCTGTAGCGGCAAAGAGTACATCTCCCGATGAGTTGATTGCCGTCTCAAGTGAATCCTGGACCACTCCGATGATCATTCCGACAGCAACAGCCTGCATGGATATATCCTGTGGGATTCCAAACAGCGAGCACGCCATAGGAATGAGCAACAGTGAACCTCCCGCAACACCTGAGGCACCGCACGCGCCAAGGGTTGCCATAAGGCTGAGCATGAGTGCTGTCGGAACGCCAACCGACACTCCCATGGTATTTGCAACGGAAAGCGCCATTATAGTTATAGTGATGGCGGCACCATCCATATTGATGGTCGCGCCAAGCGGTATGGATACCGAATACACATCCGGGTCAAGTCCAAGTCTTTTGCAAAGTGACATGTTCACTGGGATATTTGCCGCAGAACTTCTGGTGAAGAACGCCGTCACACCTGACTCTCTGAGGCATCTCCACGCAAGTGGATATGCATTTCTCCTTAAGACGATAGTCGCAAGGAGCGGGTCTACGATCAATGCAACCGTAAACATGGCGCCCACAAGCACAAGCAGCAATCTGCCATATTCCTTGAATATCGACAATCCACTCTCCGATACTGTCGTGAACACAAGTCCCATGATTCCAAATGGTGCGCACCCGATGATCCACCTCACGACGGTTGATACCGCATCCGATATGGATACAAGTGCAGATTTTATAGACTTGCTTGTCCGTCGCATGGCAAGTCCAAACAAAAGTGCCCATGCAAGTATGCAGAGATAATTTGCGTTGAGTATCGCATTTACGGGATTATCGGTGATGTTGAGCAAAAGATTCTGGAGGACCTCCATGATTCCCGATGGGACGACATCCGCCTGATATGATTCAAGGTCCAGTGTCATGGTTACAGGGAAAATAAAACTTGCGCTCACCGCCACTACCGCTGCGCATAGCGTGCTGAGCATATACATGATCGTCACCATACGGAACTGCTGGCCATTTCCCTTTCCTGCATTTGCAATTGAGCTGATGACAAGGGCAAACACCAGTATCGGCGCAATTGCCTTGAGCGCCCTGACGAACATGGTTCCGATCAGGCCTATTCCCGTTGCCCCCGGCACCAGAAGTCCCAGCACCGCACCGATTACTATTCCAACCAATATCTTCGCGATCAGCGACACCCTATTCCACATCTCTACAATCTTTTTCATGAATCTAACTCCTAACTATATCTATATTTCTGCTTTTTAACATACATTTTCTTTAGCATTCTTCTTTCTCAGAAGAACTATCCTCACGAACAAAAGCACTGGGAATATAACTCCCGCAAGGATTCCGCGTTTCTTAATAGTATCATATATCGATCAGGCTTGTATATAACAGATTTCATAACACAAAAAGCGGCGAACAGATTCTTGCTTCTGTTCGCCGCCACTTCACTTCTATAATATTCTATTTTATGACCAGACTTCCTCTGCTATCTCCTTAACGAGCTTGAGCTTTGCCCACTGCTCATCCTCTGTCAGCTTGTTTCCGATCTCACACGATGCAAATCCACACTGAGGACTCAGGCATAATCTGTCAAGCGGTACATACTTTGCTGCCTCGTGGATCCTTGCAATGACCTTCTCCTTATCCTCAAGAACCGGAGACTTTGTTGTGATGAGTCCGAGCACGACCTTCTTGTTCTCTGAAACCTTTGCAAGAGGTGCAAATCCGCCTGATCTCTCATCGTCATACTCAAGGAACAGCGCATCTACATTCTCATTTGCAAATACATAATCTGCAACTGTGTCATAAGGACCGCTTGTGAAGAATGTTGAGTGGTAATTTCCTCTGCAGATATGTGAGGTGATGACCATATCCTCCGGCTTTCCTTCAAGGGCAAGATTGTTCACTGCAAGCAGCTCCTTCTTGACATCTTCAAGGTCTATTCCAAGTGATTTATATCTCTGTTTTGCGGCATCCCCCACTATGGCTCCCCATGTACAATCGTCAAGCTGCAGGTTTCGGCATCCAGCATCATAGAACTGCTTAATAACATCCTGATAAGCCTTTCCGATATCCTGGATAAGCTCCTCATTTGTATGGTAGAACTTTCTTGTATTTGCAAAATTGTCAGGTACTATCATCTGCTGGAATGTCTGTGCAGGAGCCGGTATCGTATACTTTGCAACAGTATTCTCATCCTCAAACTGCTTTAAGAACTTGAAATACTCAACAAATGGGTGAGCCTTTGCCTTTATCTTACCTACAAGATACGTATCATCAAGAACCGCAAGCTCTGCATCGAATTTTACACCATTTCCAGTGTTCTCATGGGCAACGCCATCAAGTCCCCACATAAAGTCAAGATGCCAGAATGTTCTTCTGAACTCGCCATCTGTGATCGCATGGAATCCAAGTTCCTTCTGCTTTGCAACGACCTTGGTAATCTCCTCATTAACAACTTTGTCGAACTCCTCCTTGGAGATCTTTCCGTCCCTGTATGCTGCCTTCGCATCCTTGAGTGCCTGTGGTCTCAGGAAGCTTCCTACAAAATCATATCTAAAAGGTGTCTGTAATTTGCTCATACGTCTTTATCCTCCATAGTGTTTTCTCGTTTTCTTAACTTGAGGATATTCTAACAGGGTAGGCTGTCCATGAAAAATACTATTATTTTGGGGCTCGTCATAGTTTCAATCTATGGAAGCATATTTCCAACTACTATAGTTTATGTTATCTATTTGAGAAAAACGTCATTAATACTGCAAGCTGCCATTGCCCGGAGCCACTATCATTCATGCAGTTTATTTAGTGTTACGGGATTCTCGCGATATATTGAGTGCGACAGAATTCATGCAATATATTGCGTGTAACAGAATTCACACACAATCATAACGCGGAGTTTTTATCTTTTTTTGAATTTTTCTGTATTTTACACAAGCAATTATCTCTTTTTTGTTTAAAGGACTTTAAAGATACAAGAATTCCATAAATTTTATCTTTTAATGATTATATAGCATAAAAGATAAAATTTTGTATCTAAAACCTGAAAATAAATCATCAAAGTGCAACGTCATTCATACACCGCGTGCAGATTTCCCATATCAGCTTCAGTGCTATGTACATCAATACCTTAGAATTCATATACCCCAGACTCTGTAACCCACCAATTCCATATAAAAAGCCTGCATACCCCCAATGTGAAACCACCCGAAATGACAATCGTCAAATATGATTTCACATAGGCTTATACAGGCTTCCATTCACTATTATCCAGAATGTTTTATTTTTCTTTAACTCCACTGAGAGTTATACAGATCCGCATAGAATCCATTCTGAGCCATGAGCTCATCATGGTTACCCTGCTCTATGATGTCACCGTCCTTCATAACAAGGATGATGTCTGCATTCTTGATGGTTGACAGTCTGTGGGCTATGACAAAACTTGTCCTGCCCTTCATCAGATTGTCCATGGCTCTCTGAATCCTGTGTTCTGTTCTCGTATCGACTGATGATGTAGCCTCATCGAGGATCAGAACCGGATTGTCAGCAAGAATGGCTCTTGCGATAGTCAAAAGCTGTTTCTGTCCCTGAGAGATATTTGTTATCTCCTCATTGAGCTCCATGTTGTATCCGCCCGGAAGTGCCGAGATAAATCTATGTGCATGAGCTGCCTTTGCCGCTGCGATGACTTCCTCATCCGTGGCATCCAGTCTTCCGTATCTGATATTCTCCATGATAGTGCCCTTGAACAGCCATGTGTCCTGAAGCACCATGCCAAATACATCCCTGAGCTCACGTCTGTTGAAATCCTTTATATTGTGTCCATCCAGAAGTATAGCACCGCCATTCACGTCGTAGAATCTCATGAGCAGCTTGACCATGGTGGTCTTGCCCGCTCCGGTAGGTCCGACTATGGCTACCTGCTGTCCCGGCTTTACATGGGCCGAGAAATCCTTGATGATGATCTGATCCGGATTGTATCCAAACTTTACATGATCAAATGTTACCTCGCCCTTGATTCCCTCTGTAGATACAGGATTCTCTACTATCTGCTCCTCTTCCTTCTCTTCAAGAAGTTCAAATACCCGCTCAGCTGCGGCTGCCATCTGCTGCATCATATTTGTGACCTGGGCAACCTGCTGAACAGGCTGTGTGAGGTTCTTCACGTACTGTATAAATGCCTGGATATCACCTATCTGGATAGTTCCCCTGATCGCCAGAGCCGCACCTGATATGGCAACTGCCACATAACCCAGATTGCCGACAAACATCATAATAGGCTGCATCAGTCCTGAGAAGAACTGTGACTTCCATGCTGACTTGTACAGAGTCTCATTTGTCTCATGGAACTCTCTTCTAACGTCGTTCTCCTTATTGAACGCTTTTATGACATTGTGTCCGCCATACACCTCTTCAACCTGGCCGTTTATATGTCCCACGTATTCCTGCTGCTGCTTGAAGAATCTCTGGGATTTCTTGATGACAAACATCATGAGCATGATACTTATCGGAAGTATCAGCACCGAAATGAGTGTCATAAGCGGGCTGATCGTGAGCATCATCACGATTACACCGATGACCGTACTAACCGATGTAATGAGCTGTGTAATACTCTGGTTCAGACCATTTCCCATGGTGTCTATATCATTTGTGATCCTTGAAAGTACCTCGCCATAGGTTCTGCTCTCAAAGTAGCTCATCGGCATCCTGTTAATCTTCTCGGACACCTCACGTCTCATCCTGTAGCACACCTTCTGTGTGATACCGGTCATGATGAAGCCCTGTACAAAGCTAAATGCCACACTCAGCACATACAGGCCAAGACAGAACAGCAATATCTTACCGATATACGTGAAATCAATTCCGCCGTTGCCTGTTATCTTGTTCATGATTCCCTCGGACAGGGCTGTTGTCGCCTTGCCGAGTACCTTCGGACATACTACGTTGAATACCGTACTTCCAATTGCAAATATAGCAACGACAACAACCGCCGCCTTGTACTTGCCTATATATCTGAATAACTTTCCTATCGTTCCCTTAAAGTCCTTGGCTTTCTCGCCGCCCATCATAGGACCGTGGCCTCTTCTAGGACCTCTAAAACTTCTCTGATTATTTGTCTGATTCTGTTCTGCCATGTCCTACACCTGCCTTTCTGAGTCAGTGCCAACGGACTCGTTTCCTATCAGGTCTGTACCAGCCAGATCAGCCTCTCCAAATGCTTTTTCCTCTGGTGTTGTTCCAAGACTGGCCGCTATCTCCGATGGAGAAAGCTGTGACTCGGCTATCTGCCTGTACTCCTCACAGGTCTGCATGAGTTCCCTGTGAGTTCCCTTGCCGACTATCGTACCCTCGTCAAGCACAAGTATCTGATCTGCTGAGAGTATAGTGCTTACACGCTGTGCAACGATAAATACCGTGCTGTCATTTACGTGCTCGCCAAGTGCCTTTCTGACTGCCACATCCGTTTTGAAATCAAGCGCCGAAAAGCTGTCGTCAAATATCAGGATCTTCGGTTTTCTCGCTATGGCTCTGGCTATAGCAAGACGCTGTTTCTGACCACCGGACACATTTCCACCGCCCTGAGCAACCGAACTGTCGTAACCGCGCTCCTTCTCCTCTATGAAGTCGGATGCCTGGGAAATCTCAGCTGCAAGCTTGACATCTTCATCAGATGCATCCGGCGCACCGAATCTTATATTGGACGCAATCGTTCCCGAGAACAGAATTCCCTTCTGCGGAACAAAACCGATATTCTGTCTCACGCTCTCCATGGTGAGGTCTCTTATATCCTGTCCGTCTATCGTTATCGAACCCTCCGTAACATCATAGAATCTCGGGAGGAGCTGAACTAGTGTACTCTTACCACAACCGGTACTTCCTATGATCGCCGTAGTCTGTCCAGGCTTGGCCTCAAATGAGATATTCTCAAGTACATTCTCATCTGCTCCCGGATATGCAAATGCGACATTGTCATACTTTACGACACCCCTTGGTGCTTCAAGCTTCTTTGCCCCGGCTGCGTCCTGAACTGTCACTTCAGTGTTTATGATCTCCTGTATTCTGTCTGCTGCCACGCTGGCACGAGGGAGCATGACTGACATCATGCTGAGCATAAGGAACGACATGATGATAAGCATTGTGTATGTAATAAATGCAGTCATTGATCCTACCTGAAGGACACCCGCATCAATCTTGTGAGCTGCCACCCACTCTATTAGTATGCTTATGGCATACATGATGAACATGAGTATAGGCATTGCAAATGTCATGACTCTGTTGACGAACAAGGTGTTCTTCGTCAGGTCTTTATTTGCCTCATCGAATCTCTCTTCCTCGCGTTCCTCTCTGCCAAATGCCCTGATAACCGGGATACCTGTAAGTATCTCTCTTGACACAAGGTTTACTCTGTCCACCAGTGTCTGCATAACTTTAAACTTTGGCATGGCAATGACCATAAGCGTTCCCATGAGGATCACAACTGCTGCTATACCGATGAATATTACCCAGCCCATTCCGGCTCCGTTCTCAACAACCTTGACGATGCCTCCAATAGAAAGTATCGGTGCATATAGAACCATTCTGAGCATCATAACTGTAACCATCTGTATCTGCTGGACATCATTTGTAGATCTCGTTATAAGAGATGCAGTTGAGAACTTGTTGATCTCAGCATCCGAAAATGCGATAACCTTGTTGAACACCTTCTCTCTGAGTCCGCAGGCAACGCTTGCCGCAACCCTTGACGCCACAAGTCCTATGAGAACCGCAGCTGCTGCCATGAGAAGTGACATTCCAAGCATCTTCACCGCTGCCCACTTCAGATATGACATCTGTCCTGCCTTATAATCGTAGCCAAAGCTGTCGTAGCATATTCTTGTACATGCTATGGCTGTGGATTCCATATAATCCTCACCCATGCTGTCGAGCATGCCATCAACCACAGGCTTCATCTGTTCACCGATCTGCGCCCACATCTCCTCCGGCATCTCGTCAAGGGTGATTCCCATCTTGTCGAGTCCTGCCTTGATCTCGTTGTCCTCGTCAGAGTTCACCATCTGATATGGATAGTAATACATCATAAGCCCCTTCATACAGGCACTATCCACTTCATCTATGTGTTCCTCGCCATCTTCTGTCAGGTAATAATAACCATCCGAACCATCTTTATAATATTTCTCCCATACGGCTTTCTCATCGTCATCCATAAATCCACCTATCACGTTGTAGGCTTTCTCTGGGATCTGTTTCGGACTGCAGTTCTCGATACCGTAGTTCTGTATACCGGTATCTATGAGCTTTGAGGTGTAGTCCGGAAGTGACAGATCACAGTATGCCTGCAGAACGAGAAGAAGGGCTATGATAATGACCGACTTCCAATATGGCTTCAGATTTCTGAATATCTGCATGTCATTTCCTCCTTGAACAATTATTAATCAGATGAATGTATCCCCCTCTAGTCTTTCTATGTGCACAACATAACAGCACCTGTACCGGATCGCTCCCGCTCATTTCGGCCTACAGCGGTACTAAGGTGCCACTTACATGCCACCTAAGGACCGGTGGCCTCAAATGTCCTGTACAGGTGCTGTTATGTTGTACACGTTAATATACATTATGCAGGGATACATTCATCTGATATCTACGCTTTCTTCTGACGGAGAAAATGCCATGCTTTAGCTGGCGTTGTTTTCCCCTTTACATTTCCAAGCGTATTCTTACTTTATTTGAACATCTTTGAAAGTTTATCATTGCATATATTCTCAGTCAATTAAATATCTATAAAGATTTAATTATTTTTATGACAAAAATACGGCAGCCGCTGTCCTCCAGCAACTGCCGTATTTTCTGAATATTTCTATTTCTTCCAACTTTAAATCCCAGCTTTGAATCCTTGCTTTGAAGCTAAGCCAGCTTTATCCGTTCCGCCGCATCCCTTGTTATCGCAAATCTTTTTCCCTTTGCCTTGATTATCACATTGCCAAAGTAGGACGATATGACCTGCACCTGATCTCCGGTCTCAAGCTGACATGCCCCGAACAGTGATCTGTCTGCACAGTTCCAGGCTACCTCACCTGAGAAACCGTTTACTGCATCTGATAATGACATCATTGTAACCACCCCTTCGAAATAATTGTTTTATGAATTCTATTATGTTTCAACGCACTATTCAACATGCAATTCGCCTTTATCTCCCTCTGTTGTCTACACAATTATAACTCTTTTAGGCTGGTGCAAGTCAATTCTAATTGTTAGTATATGGGACTAATCTTTCTTATGTCGGACTAACATAGATACACAAAAACCCCACCGACATCTGACTTACCATCAGACATCAGTGGGGTTATAATGTTCTCAATAATTATTATCTCACACCGAATTACTCGATCATTACTCGATTACCTTAAGCCATCCCTCTGGACCTTCGATTCTGCCCATCTGGATTCCTGTAAGAGTATCATACAGCTTCTGGATAACTGGTCCCATCTTCTCCATACCGCTTGGGAAGCAGATCTCCTTGCCGTGATCGTTGATCTTGCCTACAGGTGAGATAACTGCTGCTGTACCGCACAGACCGCACTCTGCAAAATCCTTAACCTCGTCGAAGTATACTTCTCTCTCCTCAGCCTCAAGTCCAAGGATATCCTTTGCAACTACCATCAGTGAACGTCTTGTGATCGATGGAAGGATACTGTTTGACTTAGGTGTAACTACCTTGCCGTCCTTTGTAACGAAAATGAAGTTTGCTCCACCTGTCTCCTCAACCTTTGTTCTTGTAGCTGCATCGAGGTACATGTTCTCATCGAATCCCTCTTTGTGTGCTGTAACTATTGCATGAAGGCTCATTGCATAGTTAAGACCAGCCTTGATATGTCCTGTTCCGTGAGGTGCTGCTCTATCGAAATCTGAAACCTTGATAGTGATAGGCTTTGCGCCGCCCTTAAAGTAAGGACCAACTGGTGTTGTGAGGATTCTGAACTGATACTCGTCTGCCGGCTTAACACCTATAACAGGGTTTGAACCGAACATATATGGTCTGATATATAATGTAGCACCTGATCCGTAAGGTGGTACATAATCAATATTTGCCTTTACTGTATCTACTATTGCCTGTACAAATCTATCCTCTGGGAAAGGTGGCATCTCAAGTCTCTTTGCTGAGTCTGCCATTCTGCTTGCGTTCAGGTCAGGACGGAAACATACAACACGTCCATCCTCTGTTCTGTAAGCCTTCATTCCCTCGAAAACTGTCTGAGCGTACTGAAGAACACCTGCGCACTCGTTTAATACTACGTTAGGATCCTCTGTGAGTGTACCCTCATCCCATGCTCCGTCCTTATAATTTGCTACAAATCTCTTATCTGTCTGAACATAGCCAAATCCAAGGTTTGCCCAATCGATATTCTTCTTATCCATATCTACATCTTCCTTTCTTCTTGAACACCAGCCATGCAAAATTTGCCTTCGGCAAATGGCTGGTGCTACATGTCAAGTTTTCATAGAAAACTTAACACATACTACTTTAGCTTGTGCTTTTTTGTATGTGTCTGTTATATCACATTATTTCGCCTTTTTCCATATGTATATTGAACATTTGCTTGAAAAATTAAGGTTTTTCTTCCAAAAACGGCTAATTTTTTCATGTTACAATGTACAATTTGGTGATTTTCCCAAGTTACAAGCTTGTCTACTTCAACTTATTACCCTCTGAGAAAGCATCGCCAACCCTGTCGCCGAGTGCAAAATATCCATGTCCGATGGTGTCAAACACGATCGGATGGAACTCTTCATATGTGATCTCGCCGTCATCGCCCAGGATACGGTCGTCTGCAACAACATTTACAATCTCGCCGAGGAACTTGTCCCCGTCTATGATCTCCTTGAGCTTGCACTCCATTGTCAGTGAAAGCTCGTTGATGACTGGAGCATTTACAAACTCGCTCTTTCTGGTTGTAAAACCAGCCTTCTTCATCTTGTCCGGCTCGTCATTTGCCGACACGATTCCCACATAGTCACAGGCTGCCACATGCTCTGCATCAGCAATGGCAACTGTGAACGCTTTGTTCAGCTTTATATTCTCGGTAGTCTTATGACTTCCAAGGTCAAATATGATCTCATTTGCTCCGACTATTCCGCCCCATGCCGCATTCATGACATTTGCATTGCCATCGGCATCGTATGTTCCGATCATCATGACCGGCTGTGGCACCAGCATAGGTTTTGCACCAAGATTCTTACTCATATTATCTGCCTCCTTAATTTGAAGAAACTTACCCTTCTATTTTATGACTACTGCCATCTAAGGGCAATATTTTTCTGGCTAAAATATTATTCCCCACATGCATATAAGCACCGCCAGGAACAGCACATTTGCAAATGTGAAATACGCCAGATATCTTCCTCTGGCGCCCTTGTCCTGTCTCGCCACATATTTGAATGAGATCAGACTCGCCATAGATGCTATCAAAGTTCCAAGTCCGCCGAGATTGGTACCGACTATCAGGTCTGTGTACCTGTCTGTAAATCCTGACAGCAATACTGCAGCCGGAACATTGCTTATGACCTGGCTGGCAAGGACCGAAGTTATCACCTCATGCCCACCAAGCACCTTCTCTACAAATGTCCTAAATCCATCGATTCTTCCCATATTTCCGATAAACACGAAGAATCCTACAAATGTGAATATCAGCGAATAGTCAACCTTCAGCAGCAATCTTCTCTGGCATATGAGAACTACCACAAGCACCACCGCAAATGTCACCCAGTATGGAACGATCCGCGCCACGGTGAGCAGCGACAACGCAAAGAGTATTCCGTATATCCCCAACAGCTTTCTGTTCACCTGTATATCACCGCCTGAGAGTCTGATCTCTAGCTGCCTGTTCCTGCCCTTCATGCATACAATGATCCATAACACAAGAAGCACTGCCGATGCCATTGTATATGGAAGCATCAGTAACATAAATCTGCCTGCACTGATTCCTGCCAGGCCGTACAAATACAGATTCTGCGGATTGCCTATAGGTGTCAGCATACTTCCAAGATTCGCGGCTATGGTCTGAAGCGTTATCACAGGAACCATCCATCTGGCGAGGAATTCCTCCCCTGCCATTCCCAGAACAGTAAGCGTCATCGGCACAAATGTTATGAGCGACACATCATTTGTGATAAACATGCTGAAAAAGAAGCACATAAATGTAAGCACAAATGTCACCGCCCGGAGCGAACCCATACGATTTATCATGCTTTTCGCTATGATGCCAAACATTCCCTGCTGTGAAAATCCCGCAACCACTGTCATAAGACAGAACAGGATTGCAAGCGTTCTGAAATCTATGTAGTCTGCATATGCGATGTCCGGCGGCACGATAAATGCTGATATCACCGCCAGCAGAAGTGCCACGGTGAGCACTGTCTCTTTGCGGACGAATTCTCCGATTTTCTTTATACCCCCGATCATGGTCTGAATGTCCTGAACTCGTTCTTGTTGTACTCTGTGAGTAATTCCCACGCTTCTTCTCTTGTCATCTTTTTATCCTCCTCGTATTATACAGTAGTAAATTTATTTCCTTGCATATCTCTTCATTTTTTGCAGAAAAAATTTACACGCCTCTGATTCTGTTTCAAACAAATTCAATCCGCTTTTTCTTCCACGTTCGCTATAATATACCTGCCATTATTGAATATATTTCTTGCGGAATCTCCATCATTTCTAGTTTTTTTTCTAATTGTTCGACTGTCATGCTTATTGAATTCTCCTTAAAATACCATATCTATCTAAGCCGTGCAGGTCTGCACACACGCGCCGACATCCGCTCCTTAAGTTCTGTGATCTTTGCGGCACACGTCTTCAAATTCACCACAGCATTTTCAGGTTTCATCGCCGCTTTCACCTGCTCCGGATCACTGTCATCTATACCAAGCACATTGTTTACCGCGTAGCACTCATTGAACACTCCTTCTTTGACGCAGTTCTCCGCGCCATCCCCAAGACATCCTCCTATGGCGATCACATATTTGCCGTGTTTCTTTGCAAGCTTTGCGACTCCCAATGGGGTCTTGCCCATCATGGTCTGGGCATCTATCCTGCCCTCACCGGTTATGACTGTATCCGCCCATTCTACATCTGCCTCAAGCCCTGTCTCAGACAAAACTATATCAATTCCCGGCGTTAGTTTTCCGCCGAGGAACTTGAGAAATGCATATCCGAGACCACCCGCAGCGCCGGAACCTGGGGTGTATCTGTCAGATTTTCCTTCAACGGATCTTTCCACTACATCGGCATAATGCTTCATATATACATCCATAAGCTCAACAGTCTCCGCATCCGCACCTTTTTGCGGTGCAAATACACGGCTGCATCCAAGCTCACCTACAAGTGGATTCGTCACGTCACAAGCTATTAAGAACGTGCAGTAAGATAACTTTAATGCAACATCTACGTCGTCTCCGCTATGCATGCCAGAGTCACCAACACTAAAAAATTCTACAGTATTTCCACCTCTCTCCGGCTTATACGGGCTGATGATACGTTCTAGGACTCCAAGTCCCTCCGCTCCATATGGCACATCCCTTCCATCCGCATCAAGGCAAGAAAAGCCAAGTGCCTGAAGCATTCCTATCCCGCCGTCATTTGTAGCACTACCACCTATCCCGATGATAAAACGCTCACATTCCTTTGAAACGGCATCCTTTATCATCTCGCCGACACCATATGTCGTCGTGTGCATCGGATTTCTCCGGTCCTCCGAGACAAGCGGAAGTCCCGCAGCAGCTGACATCTCCATGACCGCTGTCTTTCCCTCATCTGCATCGTATGTGATATAACTCACCGTAAGCCGCTCTCCTAGCGGTCCCGTCACCGTGCACTTCTCTGCATTAACATTTTTTCTTCCATATATAATCGCCTCTGTTGTACCCTCGCCGCCGTCAGCCACAGGCCTAACCCTGACCTGACTGTCTGGCAGTACTATTTTTATTCCCTCTTCTATGGATTCCCCCGCCTCAATGGAAGTCATGCTTCCCTTAAATGAATCCACCGCCACGAGTATTTTCTTCATATTATATTATTCTCCATTCACAGTTCTTAGCTCAATACTAAATTCACCGTATATTATAATACTTTGAGGTGATTTTTCCACATATAAAAAATGCGGACATTCCATGTCATATGAAATGCCCGCTGTGATATTTTTCTGGTCTTCGTTTACTTTTGATCATCTATTTTGCTTTTATCGCAACCACTTTGCTCCATGCTGAATAGATTTTAACAACTTTTCCGCTCACCTTCACATTTTTATATGTTCTTACCCTCACATAGTAAACTCTGCCGGTATTGCATTTTGATATCTTGTAATATGTAGTGGCGTTATTTCGCAGCGTGGCAGTCCTGTTGCTCTTCCTGAATCGGCTATCAGTCGAACACTGTATCTGATATCCGGAGGTCTCTACCTTCTGGGCACTCCATCTTATCGCAATACGGTTCTTTCCTGCCACCTTCTTTACTATCTTTGTTCCCTTTGGATTGATCTTAAACGCCATCCTTTTACTTCCAGAATATTTAGAACCTGCAAATGTGACCTTTACCAGATATTTTCCTACACTTTTTCTCCCCGCACTGTAAGTGACCTTGTAATCTGTATTCTTTACCAGAGCCTTCCCAGCCGAATTCTTCACCTGAACGGCTGGTGTTCTGACTTTGCCATCATATACACATGACACAGCGCTCAGTTTAACTGTAGACACTTTGGCAATTTTTGATGTTGAAAGCTTCTTGCCACAGGATTTGCATGTTGTGGTTATGACTCCATCGGTCGTCATTGTCGCCTTTTTCGTAACCTTATTTACCTTTGATGTATGCTTACAAACAGTCTGGGTCTTTGAAGTGAGAACTGCCGACTTGGCATTGCTGTACACTTTATAAAGTCCCTTTATGTACTCCAGTTCACCTGAAATCTTATAACCTTGTGACAATAAATAATCAGGATCACAAAACTCAACATCTGTGAATTTCACATTATCCTTAGACTTTTCAACCATACAGTACGACATAACATTTCCATATTTATCCGTCACATCTCCGAGTTCACCTTTGATATCATACTTAAAATTTTCAAACTCTTTATAACTATCATCTACTGCATCACGCATGAATACGCACCGGTCACCAGTATTCTGATCAATATATACTTTTGCCGGCATAGTTGATCTGTATGAATACCCATTTACGTTTTCTTCCGTATCTGTATAACCGTACTTTTCCGGATCAAAAATACCATCCGTGGCATCAATTTCACGCATATAATATTTGTCTGTATATCCAGGCATCAGCATAAGCTCATATAACGTGTATCCCTTGACATTTTCTGCCTTTATACTGCCATCATCGTTATAGTAAGTTCTGACATAATCTTCTACTGTATATTTTTTTCCATTATCGCCCTTTGTATATACGTGACAATCATATGAATTCTCCATGTCTACAATAATCGCCTGTATTTCATCATACCTCATCTCGGACGCCTGCTCCTTTTTCAGACCAGTGAGTCCATTCACGACAAAGCAATCAGCAACAGTTGTATAATCTGCTATAACAATACTTCCATCTGTTTTACCTGCATATACATACACTTCCGCATTCCCACTTATCCTGAAGTAAGACTTTGTTCCCTCCGGCTGCAATAATACTGCAGACGACATCTTCTGCTGCTCATTGACATATAATTTGCCATCACCAATGATTTCAACTGAACCGCCATAAAAATCTCCCCAGGCACTCAACATACCTATATGGCTTGTTCCTACCAATTTTATCTTGAAGTTGTCTCCCATCATATTTGTGGTGAGACGATAATCCGGCATATTACAATTGGTGAGTGTCAGCGTATTTGTTTTTTTGTCATATACTGCACCTTTTGCACTTGTCGCTATTCCTTCCTGTGGAGTTCTGAAACTATACACATATATCATGTCGTCTTTCTCCGAATTGTAGAACTGAACATATGCAAAGCTCCTCTCCTCATCTTCACACGGTCCATTGTTCGCTGCCAACGCCACAACGCCGCCCGCTGTCATAATCAAAATAAACGACAGCAAAAATGTTAGTCTTCTGAAATGTTTCATAGTCATTCCCCTTTCTATGATAGTTTGATAGTTCTCGTATACAGATGAAATGCATCTTCCACCCATCTGTTTCATATCATAGATTATAGTCATTTGCTGCCGTTTTCGTAACGTTACATATGTCTCATATTCAATTTTGGACAGTTTTATCTCATTTTTTTAATCAATAATGTCATTTTAATTTTCCTGACACGGCTGGTCATCCAACACTTTCCCGTCTATAGTGTCATTCCTCGTGCCAACTGTAATAAAACTGTATCAGACCTACCCTTGACTTAGTCCCTGTCTTTTCATTCATGGATGATATATGTCTGTATAACGATGCCCTGGATATATATAGTTCATCAGCAATCTTCTGTATACTTTCGTCAGATATAAGGAGTTTTTGCAAAACCTCCCGTTCACGGCCAGTGAGACCGTGCATGTCTGCAAATCGTTCAAAGTCCACCTCAGTTCTTTCACTTAAACTCTTCGATGATCTCATCACTTTTTCCTCATCATATTGTCTATATTGTTTCTTTTGAAGGCTCTCAAGCACAAACACTGCTATACTTATGAAAACCAATAACAGTATAACTGTGACGCTCATCGCCATGATCCCCGGCGTTTTAACGATCACATATGATATAACTCCCACAATACCTGCACCAATATTATTTATCGTCCTGCCTGCTCCCGCCCAAAATGACTGCCATTTCATGGTGTAGGAGACATTTATAAATCCTGTGGTGAAATAAACAACAAAAAATCCTGCTGCGAGATAAAATACAATGAGTCCTATGAGGAACGCTCCCCCAAATTCTATGACCAACATTGCAATTACAGACAGCACTGTTACACAATACATCATCTGGTTCATAAATCTCTGATCCTTTATATCAAACAGCAATCCCGCTGCTATACCGCTGATCGCCAGGAAAAGTCTTGGCCACTGACCTATATCCGCACCGCCCTCTGCATGTACAAGTGTCACAATATTGTCAAGTTCTGAAAATATGAAAGTCATGAGCAATATTACGATCACGCACACAAATGCTATAGACTTACTGCTGGCACTCTGCTCCGCATCCCCTATCTTCTCTGGTGCGTACGCTGTATCACTATATACCATAAATATTGTCACAATTACCACGACAGCCAATATGAACACCACAAGCCGTATCGCCATGCTTCCTATGACATTATAATTGATATACTGTAAAAACAGCCCTGCAGCATATGATATGCCGACCGTCACCGTGAGATGCTTCCTATCCGTATATGCACCAGCCACAGCATGATATGTACAACCTCCCGTCATACCCCAGATAATGAAGAACACTATGCCATACAACAATATTATTCTTTCATTTCCGAACATTATCCCTGCTAGCGCAAATATCCCCACAAAATTCGAGGCTATAAGCACTTTTTTTACGATATTGTCACCTGCCTTTTTCTGGATCAGGGCATACATGAATACCCCCACTACGCTTGCAAGCAATATCACGCTCTGATAAAGAAGAACTTTCCTTGCATCCACCACTTCCGCAGCACGATTGTCATAGAAAAACTCTGTCCCCAGAAACACGAAACTGAACATGGCAAGTACAACTATGCTCCTTATGTGTGTACTATCCAGACTTTTCTCTTTTGCAGTATTTCCTGTTATCTCATTTGACATATGATCTGCATCTCCCATTTGTTATATATCTAAAATAATATAGCTCTGGATTTTTGTCAAAATATAAAAGGCCGGTCATACCTAAGCATGTCCGGTCTTTTTTCATTAATCATCATTATTTTATAATTACATCTGGTTAGTATTTCTTTGTGCCTTTTTCAGATACACGATCAGTCTCACCGCAGCTGTCAGTGCTATGACTATCCACGTGAATATATTCGTATACCAGATTCCCCAGAATCCCATATCCAAAGCATACATGAGGATCAGCGCAAACACAACCCTGCCGCCGACCTCCAGAAAACCATTTACCATGGAGAATACCACATCCCCCATACCGTTTAAGGCACCTCTCAACGTATAGATAGTTCCAAGTGCAACATACATGCTGCCCGATATCACCATGCCCTTTGCGCCAAGGCGGATAACCTCCTGATCCGTCACGAAGAAATGAATGATGTTTTCTCTGAAAAGCAGTATTGCAGCAAAGAGTACAGCGCTCAAACCTATTGTTATGCATTCCGCCTGCCATACAGCCTTTTTTATTCTGTCATATTGCTCTGCTCCAACGTTCTGTCCGGCAAATGTCGAAAGTGCAAGTCCAAGCGACGAAAATGGCTGGAATACTATCCCCTCCACCTTTCCGGTTGCAGTGTAAGCTGCCATGACCGCAGGACCATATCCATTTATAAGCGCCTGAAGAAGTGAGCACGATATGGATATCATAGAAGTCTGGACTGCCATCGGAAGTCCTATCTTGAAATCTGCTTTTAATATACTGTGATCCACCCTAAAGTCTTCTCGTCTGAGTTTGAAATATGAATTGGTTTTCACTGCATATATTATCGAGCCTATTCCCGAGACAATCTGACTGAATACAGTTGCATACGCAGCTCCGGCAACTCCCATATCCAGATATACCACAAATATTATGTCCAGCACTGCATTTATAACTGATGCGATCATTAGGAATATCAGCGGAGTTCTCGAATCACCAAGAGCCCGCAGTATCGAAGATATTCCATTATATATCGCAACTGCCACCGTAAAGGCACAGGTTATCTTCATATATGTATACGCGTATGGAACTGTCTCCGCAGGCGTGTTCATAAGCCTGATGAGCGGCCCCGTAAGGCAGACCCCCAGCACACTCATGAGCAAGCCAACTCCCAATATCACGTAAATGGAATTTGCTATGGCTTTTCGCACAAGATCATCACGCTTTGCACCAAAGTACTTCGCTATGACAACACCTATCCCAGATGCCATCCCACTACACAAAGAAAAGAACAGGAAACTTATCATTCCAACCGAACCGACTCCGCCTAGGGCATTTGCCCCAAGATGCCGGCCGACAACAACTGAATCAACCACACTGTATACTTGTTGAAACAGATTGCCTATGAGCAGTGGAATTGAGAACTTCATAATAAGTTTCAGACTGTTCCCTTCTGTCATATCCATCACATATTCTTTTCTTTTTAATTGTTTCTCTGATGCTGTACTGTTCAATACTTTCTCCACTATGCGCTCCTCTGACGTTCATATATTACGTCTTATTCTTTCTGATCGTTCAACCATACATAGTCTCGCAGTATCTTCTTTATACAATACAAATAATGCACATATTCTAATACATGCATATATAACCCTCTTATCTGCTAACCCGTTACAGCATCATAACACATATATAATAATGAGCAACAGCTAATTAGCTAATAAACTCAAATTACATTCCTTTTAATTCTCAATATAGTCGATATAATCACTCTCATCAGCAAATAACTGATACTGACCGTCCACATATCCCATATAACCCTCTGACACGAAATAACCTTTTAACATAATCACGCCTCCTGTTCACTCTTTTGAACTGTATCTACAAAACGTTTTTTAGAATGCATTCCGCTCCTGCAATCCCTAATATGGCTCTATCTTACTTTGTCAAGTGTCCAAAAAAATGTACATCATGTTACTGTTTTTTTCGCGTCATTATGCGTGACATGTATCAGTCTTCATATTATAATAAATATAATTTTTTTATATTATTTTATGCTGTCTTACTACAGCGATGAGGAGAAAATATGTACTACGGAGCGCTCGAAGCCGGCGGTACCAAGATGGTATGCGCAATAGGCGATGAAAACAAGAACATAATAGACCGAATATCTATTCCAACAGATACGCCTGATCAATCTGTTCCTGTCATGATAGACTATTTTAAGAAACACAACATATCAGCACTTGGCATAGGAACATTCGGACCAGCAAATGTAAACCAGAATTCCCCATCATATGGAACCATTTTAAAGAGTCCCAAGAAAGCATGGGAGAGATTCAATTTCTATAAAACATTCAGTGAGGCTCTTAAGTGTCTGGTTGTTGTGGATACAGACGTAAATGCAGCTGCATGGGGCGAATTTCTATTCGGCGCATTAAAAGGACTTCACTCTGGAATGTATCTCACCATAGGCACCGGTATAGGTGGCGGCGTGATAGCTGACGGACATCTCATCCACGGCATGATGCATCCGGAAACCGGTCATATCCTCATACCTAGACGTGATGGCGATGACACGCCATGTTCATGCCGTTTTCATCAGAATTGTGCTGAAGGTCTGGCTGCCGGTCCTATGCTGGAGCGAAGAACCGGAATGAAGGGCAAAGATATCCCCGCCAACTCACCTGTATGGGATCTGGAAGCATACTATATAGCAGAAGCACTTGTAAACTATACCATGTGCTACTCTGTTGAAAGGATAGTCCTTGGGGGAGGCGTCATGTCCAATGAATTTCTGTTTCCTATGATCCGCAAATATTACACCGAACTTCTCTCCGGATACATTGATATGCCACAGGTAAAGGATCCGGGCACGTATATTGTACCTGCAAAGCTTGAAGGCAACCAGGGGATCATCGGAGCTATGAACCTGTTCTAAACCGGAAACTATACACACAAACACCCCATAATCTCATTTACAAATGAAATTATGGGGTGTTTGCTATATTTTTATCCAATTTTTATATCGCATCATTTAAAATTCTACGCAAAGAAGGCAAAATACAAAAGAACTATAACTCCAAGAACTATCCTGTACCATCCAAATATCTTGAAATCATGCTTCTTGATGTAGCTCATCAGGAACTTTATGACAAGTATTGATATAAGGTATGCAACTACACATCCTATGATAAGTATTGCAAGCTCTGCGCTTGTAAATGACAATCCAAACTTTATGAGCTTAAGTGCACTCAGTCCAAACATAACAGGTACAGCAAGGAAGAATGTAAACTCTGCCGCTGCGACTCTTGATACACCTAAAAGCAAGGCACCTATAATGGTTGCTCCTGAACGCGATGTTCCCGGTATGATCGAGAGCACCTGGAACATACCTATGAGAAATGCCGTCTTATATGTAATGTCACTCAATGATTCCACCTTAGGTGTTCTGGTCTTGTTCCAATTCTCTATGATAATAAATGCGATTCCGTAGAATATGAGAGCTATGGATATAACTACCGCAGTGTGCAGATGCGCCTCTATAAAATCGTCAAACAATAACGTAACTACGGCTCCCGGTATACAGGCAACAACCGTCTTAAACCACATGCTCCATGTATCCTTCTTGAATACCGACTGCGTCTTATCTTTCATCTGGAACGGCCACATCTTGTTCCAAAAAATAGTTACTACCGCAAGTATTGCGCCAAGCTGTATGATGACAAAGAACATATCCTTAAAACTGTCGCTGGCATCGAGCGTGATAAACTCATCCACCAAAAGCATATGACCTGTACTGCTGATAGGCAGCCACTCTGTGATTCCCTCAACGATACCAAGGAACACTACCTTAAGTATCTCAATAAAACTAAGTGCCATTTTTTCTCTCCTTTTGATCCGACCTTAATCTCTGATTACCTTGCTACAGCCTTTTGTATCATTGTATCTGAATTGTCACTGTCAGCTGGCTGCGTCCTTTATAATAACATATTCTGCTACATTGTACATCATTCTTTTTAAGCTTTAGAAAATGTTGAGATTCTGTTTGCATTATATCTACATTTGAGCAGTTATATTGGGCTTTTACCACCCGTCTTTTGAAAAGTTTCAAGAGATTTACAGCTATCCGGAATAACCGTCCCCCAGATCTCAACCAGCTTATCCACAGAAAATGCTGCATTTGCAGGACTTGTGGATGGAAGTATCACCGGTTCTATATCGAGTTCTTTCTGCTGGTATTTTGAAAAATACTTCCCGGATGTCTTTCCATTACATATGACCTTTGTCACCTTTGATGAACTGATTATTTTCCCAAGATCTGTAGGGATTACATTTTTTATGCTGCTGTCACTTGACCCTATGATGTCACAGCTGTATATAGCATCCCAGAGTGCAATGTGATGTGCATGAAGCATGATCTTCTTCTCATCAATGGTGGTTGGGAGTTCTTCCCCCAGCACCCTGCTCATAACCTTCCAGAATCTGTTCTGGGGATGTCCATAAAAGAACATCTGCTCTCTGGACTTCACTGATGGCAGACTTCCCAATATAAGAATCTCCGAATCATCATCATAAAGCGGTGGAAATGGATGTACTATATGCTCATATTTTTGTGATTTTGTGTTCTGTAATCCCATAATTCTGTCTCCCTTGTTGTACATCTATCCATAATAAATTCAGATAATAAATTCAGACTCACTTTTAATATACAACCTTTTTTGCCTAATATATTGTAATCTGCATGTTGGTAATACGCAAGGATAATACGCAGGAAACAATTTAATTTACATCCATAACAAATTCATGTATATTAATAAAGTTAACGCATTTTTACACGATATTAAGGAAATCTGGCGTGGTGCGGGGACAAACATATTTGGAGGGAATATTACATGAAAACCAGAGAATCTTTTAACAACAAATGGGGGTTCATCCTTGCCTGCATCGGCTCAGCCGTGGGAATGGGCAACATCTGGATGTTTCCCACAAGGGTCTCCATGTACGGAGGCGGATCTTATCTCATCCCCTATTTTATATTTGTAGTACTTATAGGATTTACCGGAGTCATTGGTGAGATGAGTTTTGGCCGGGCTACAAGGTCTGGACCAATCGACGCATTTGGAATCGCCATGGAACGAAAAGGCAAGCGAAAACTTGGAGAGCTGCTCGGCGGAATACCTGTGCTCGGTGCCCTTGCAATGGCGATCGGTTACACCGTGGTCATGGGATGGATACTCAAGTATATGATCGGTGCTTTCACAGGAAGCATGCTGTCTCCGGCTGACATAGACGGATTCAGTGCTGAATTTGGCGGCATGGCCTCTGCATTTGGCAATAATGTATGGCAGATCATAGCCCTCGTCATAGGAATCGTCATCCTCATGTTCGGAGTTGGAAATGGCATCGAAAAGGCAAATAAGATCCTGATGCCTGCATTCTTTGTATTGTTCATCATTCTGGCTATATACGCGGCATGCCAGCCGGGTGCAATAGATGGATACAAATACATATTCCGCATAGAACCAAAGGTTCTCGCGGATCCCAAAACATGGATATTTGCCCTGGGACAGGCATTCTTCTCATTGTCTGTCGCTGGAAACGGAACTCTGATATACGGCTCCTACCTTCCCGACAGCGAGGACATTCCGGAAGCTGCAGGACGCGTGGCCCTCTTCGATACCATCGCTGCCATGCTTGCTGCATTGGTAATCATACCTGCCATGGCAACTGCCGGGGCTCAGCTGAACCAGGGAGGTCCCGGACTGCTGTTCATCTTCCTGCCTTGTCTGTTCAAATCAATGCCGGGAGGATATATCATAGCGATCATCTTCTTTGTGGCTGTGTTTATGGCTGGACTGTCATCACTTATAAATCTATATGAAGCACCGATTGCAACTGTTCAGGAAAAATTGGGCGTCGGCAGAAAACCCGCATGCGCCATCATTGGTGCCATTGCAGTTGTCGTGTCAATCTGCATACAGGGTATAGTGTCAGACTGGATGGATATTCTGTCCATCTACATCTGCCCACTTGGCGCAGGACTTGCCGGAATCATGTTCTTCTGGGTGTGCGGCAAAAAATATGTTGAGGAACAGGTAAATACAGGAAGAGAAAAGAAATTCACGGAGAAGTTCGTTCCTATCTGCAAATACATCTACTGTCCTGTATGTCTTCTCGTATTGATACTTGGTATCCTGCTCGGGGGTATCGGCTAAACATATAAAAGCAGCCTGACGGATCATCACCATGTATAACATTGATGATGTACGCAGACTGCTTTTTCTTATTTTTTGTTATTCAGCACTCAGATATGTTCGTTTATTCATCATCCGAAAGTCCAAATCCCTCTTCCAGGAACCTGTTCCACTCGGCATTATTGCTCTCAAGTTTTTTCTTCTGCATGATCCTGTTCCTATCTGCGAGGATGGAAAGCATCTCATCCACAATCTCCTCAAGTGGCAGTTCCTGATAGTGAGACAGATATCCTATCATCCTTCCGGCAGTGAAGTCGGTATTCAGATTCTTTGTTATGAGGTCGCAGAACTCCTCCGGATACCCCCGGTCAAGCATCATATCATAAAGTTCCATGCTCATCTCTGATCTCGGTTTCATTCAGATCTCCTTCCTATCACAAAGCTTGCCACCACTGTAAATATTGCACTGATCATAAGTTCTGTATAGTAGCCCAGTCCTCTGCTGAGTATCATGCCCGGCAGGAGCAATGTGCTGCCAAATATCGGCAAGAACATCTCCATAAAGAGTTTTTCACTGATTCCCATACCCCCTGGAAGGGGAAGCATATCCACCGCAACTGCTATGGCACCCTGCATGAGAATGATAAGCCATGCCGATGATCCTGAAAGTCCAAATGCCTTGTACACAAACCATGTAGCTGCAAATAGTGATAATCTTTGCATAACTGTTATAATGAACACTACCACCAGCATCCCGAAATGTCCTATCATGTAATCCGCAGTCTGGTTATACTTTTCCATTGATTCCGCGAGCTTTTCCTCACGGGACTTCTTGTGTCTTAAAAACTTCATCCGCTCAAGAAATCTGCTGCCATTCACCACAAATGCCTTTGCAAGCGATGGGTGGAACGCAAACAGCACCATACCAGCCACGCACACAACATTAAGTACAAGCCCAAGGTAAAATACCCACTGCACATCATCTATATATGTATGTATAAAACTCTGTCCAAATATGGCTATTCCAAGTCCCAGAAGTACCAGCACCAGCTTGTAAGTGATCGTCACTATGAGCAGCACCTGTGTGGAAACAGGGATTGGTATCTTCTTTTTCTTCATATAATATATCTGAGCCGGCTGTCCCCCCGACGCAGAGGGTGTGATGCAGCTGAAAAAGAATCCAACCGACGAGAACAGGAAACAGGTTCCCCTGTCTACCTTCACGCCAAGATTCCGCATCATATAGTGTATGATAATTGATTCTCCCCATATAAATACCACGACACATGCCACTCCCGGTACGAGCCACCAAGGATTCACCGTCTGAAGTATATCAGATATCTGTCCTATATCCTCGCCGTGAAACACTCCGTATACAGTTCCGGCAAATATGAGAGCCAGGAACAATACGTTGAACACCATCTTTTTCTTATTTTCCATTTAACTTACTATCCTTTTCATATCCGGGGCAATTCCCCTGTAAATACAGTGCGAACTTCATGCACAATGCTAGTATATCATGGATCATTCAATTAAATGGCAAAAAAGGGTGGTTTTTACTTTAATTATTTGTAATGTGAGTTTTATGTGGCATACACATTCTATTTTTCACTGTTCAGGATCGGCAAATTCTGCCCCTCCTCCCAGAGAGTCGCAACCTCAGTTCCATCCTTGTGGCAATACACTATCTTATTTATAACTCTTGGCTCCTCATCGCCATAGTATATATCTGAACTTCCTGTATGCTCATGTTCTGTCTGAGGGATAGCCGCGCCCTCTCTATATCCTCCAAAGCTCTGGTATGCCTCACCTGACATCCACGATCTTGCATTCCCAAATATATCAAGTGATGTCAGTCCCTGCTCCCCGAGATAAAATTTGAATACACCGCTATCCATTTCATCTGAAGTGCTTATATCTACTATCTGTCCCATTCCCTCAAGTCCATTCTGGTGAAGGTACAACATTCCGTCTATCTCGACAACCTGGGCAGCCTGCTGGATTCCCGCCGATGTCATCTTTGGCCACACCTCAGCCCACCTGCAGGTTATCGCCCAGTTGAGCAGTATCCAGAGCAGCACAAATATCAAGATAACCGCTAGCGCTCTTCCTCTTATCTTTTTATTTACAAATTTCTTAAACCCTTTGACTCCTGAACTGTCCTCCATTGGAAGCACAAGATGTGATTTCATGCGCTCAACCGTCATCAGGCAGTCCGGACAATGCTCTATATGCTCCTCAACTTTTGCCTTGCTCTCCTCGCTGCATACACCATCCACGTAAAGTGGTATGAGATCTTTTATTATTTCACAATCTTTATTCACTATTCTACCTCCTGTTTCTGTTACATTTTATCCATTATCATCATTCTGGCACGGTGATATGTCACTCTCGCCCAGCTCTCCGTCTTGCCAAATATATCAGCGATCTGTCCGAATCTCAGTTCACCGAATACCCTGAGCGTGAACACTTCTTTATACGGTTCCGGCAGTTCATGCAGTATTCTGTGAATCTTTATAGCCTGCTCCTTATCAACCGTCTCTGATATGAGATCATACTCCGCATCCCCCATAAGTGCAGCCTGTGACTCTGACCGGTTATTTACCGCGTCACCATCCACCTGCTCCCTGTTCTGTTTTCCCGCATATGTAAAGTATCTATTCTTGGCTATCTGACAGAGCCAGACCTTTATATCACAGTCTCCTTTGAACCGATCCACAGCTTTTATCGCTTTAACAAATGTCTCCTGTGTTATGTCTTCGGCTATGTGGGGATTCTTAGACAGTGCCAGCACAAAACGATATACGTCTTTGTAGTACTTTTCGTATATTTCTTCTATTCCATTTTTTTCTTTTCCTGACGCCAAGTTTTTTACCTCCCTTCACATATAAGACCAGTATAATTGAAAAACGTTACAAAAAGATAAAAATAATACATATTTTTGTCGAATTTCATTCCAGCTATTATTTTTACCCTGCCACTTTTTCTATAAATTACACAGAAAAAGAGAGATGAAAATATAACTTCACCTCTCTTCCAGTTTAAAAATCCAATTATCTACAGTATTCAATTGCCTTGTAATACTACAATATATTCGGCACCAGCTATTCTATCTTTTCTTGTACATAACCAGCTCCGGATTTGTACCTTCCGCCTCATATGTCGATATCAAAATAAAATCCATATCCGCCAGAACTCCAAAGTATCTGTCTCCGCCGAATTCGCATTCCAGCTGATTCCCCAGATATGTCTTCTCGTCATCAAGGAATCTGACATTCATGCCATTTGGCAGACGATACTCGAGATTCACATATTTGCCAACAAGCGCATTGAGTCTTTCAAGACGGGGCATTCCTTCTATATGAAGCGCATTGATCTCATCTATGAGCTTACCTTTAAATACCTCAAACTGGCCATTGTCACTTAGCTGCTCATAACGCTTCCAATAGTCAAGTTTCGGCAGCATCTCTTTCAAATATTCTCTGGCCTGCTCCTCGGAAAAGTTCTCGCCCACCATGTTCTTCACACACACTTCTATCAGGTCATCCATGTTGCTGTAGGTATAAGTACCGTCGGCATAACACCATTTGCAGTAATCCTCGTTCAGTGAACCGTCGCTGTCACGTCCCATAATGTTATCGTCCTCAATGGGCATTCCGCAGCACTGACAAATAAGTTTTCTCGGTGCCCCCAGCAGTGTATTTATTGATACGTCCAGCTCCTTTGAAAGGAGCTTAAGCGTATCTGTGTTCGGCACCGTCTCGCCATTCTCCCAGCGCGACACCGCCTGCCTTGTGACCATGACCTTCTCTGCCAGGTCATCCTGGGATAATCCCCTTTTTGTTCTAAGTTCTAATATAATGTCCTTTGTCTCCATTGCACCCACCTCCGTTATGGGTATCATAACAAATTGTGTGGAATGTGGAAAGCAACTGGGAGTTGCTCTGTTCCTATACCGACTGCGTAAACCGGCATTTCGGGAAGCCCGAGCATCCTATAAATTTGCCAAATTTCCCGGATCTTTCAACCAACTTTTTCCCACATTCCGGGCATATCATAGACATCTTTGCAGATGCAGACTTAACATCTCCATTTGAGTCCTGCGACATTTTATTGCCGTTCTTCTTTAAATGATCGGAGGTCTTAGTGCCGTTTTTTTTCGCACCGTCAGATATGGCTTCGGTCTCTTGGGGCTTATCGCTGGCTTCCTCGGGCTTACCGATGACCTCTGGGGGCTTACCGATGAGCAGCTCTCGAACCTCTTTAGCTGTTATCATCTCGGCAGTGCACTCTCTCGCAACCCTCACCGGTTTGCACATCCATACCGACTTATCTCCTATCATATAGAATCTGAATTTTGCCCTTGTCGCTGCGACATTTACAATATTATTGTTCACCCAGTTGACTGCTCCCATAGATTTGCT
>URJI01000003.1 GCA_900548215.1 uncultured Coprococcus sp.
TTTTCACCTGCTCAAATGTCCTGTCATCACTGGTGAAACCGATGGTCATTCTGGATATTGTCTCATCCTCGGTTACTCCAACGGTTATAGTATCTATATTGTATGATTTGCTTGAAAACAAACCTGAAATTCTTGCAAGTACACCTACTTCGTTTTCTACGAACAGGCATATCCATCTCTTCTTTACGCTCATTCTATATACCCCTTTCATCTGGATAATATACAAATCTATATATGTACATTCTATTACCAATATAAAATCAATTTATCAATATCAGCAGTCAAGTATCATGTCATTCAGTGATTTTCCACCCGGAACCATAGGAAATACGTTGGCCGTAGGATCGATGAAGAATTCTATAACTGTAGGTCCGTTTGTATTTGCCCTGGCAGCCTCAAATGCAGGTCTTATCTCCTCCGGCTTAGTGACTCTGATACCCTTTGCATCATAACTCTCTGCCAGTTTTACAAAGTCAGGCGAATACTTTGGACAGCACTTGTCCGGATTCTGGCAATCTCTGTTGCATCTTCTTCTGTATCTGAGACATGTACTGCTGTATCTCTTATTGAAGAACAGCTCCTGCCACTGGCGTACATTGCCGAGGTAGCCGTTGTTCAGTATACAAAGGGTAACAGGAAGCTCAAGTGCAACAGCCGTAGCCATCTCCTGAATGTTCATCTGAACTCCTCCGTCTCCGGATATACAGATAACATCTTTATCCATATTGCCAAGCTTTGCGCCTATGGCAGCAGGGAATCCATAACCCATGGTTCCAAGACCTCCAGAAGTTAAGAGCTGTTTGTTCTCGTCTATATCAATGTACTGCGTTGTCCAGAGCTGATTCTGTCCAACATCAGTTGTGATGATGAGATTGCTGTACATATCGTTTATGGTTCTGATGATAGCCTCTGGGGTCACACCATCATATCTGTTCATGTTGATAGGATACTCAGCCTTGACATTCATAATGTCATCTACCCAGTCTTTGATATCAAGAGGCTCAGCGTATTCAAGCATCTTGGATATTGCAACCTTTGCATCTGCAACTATAGGTATATCAACTTTTATATTTCTTGATATGGACGCTGCATCTATATCAACATGTATGATCTTGGCATTCTTGGCAAATGTATCTATAGTACCTGTTATTCTATCATTGAATCTACATCCGATGGAGAACAGAACATCACTCTCCATGATAGCTTTGTTGGATGCCATATTGCCATGCATACCAATGTTGCCTACATAAAGTGGATGGTCTGTAGGTATAGCACCTTTTCCCATGATAGTTGTGACTACAGGGATACCTGTCTTCTCCGCAAGCTGCTGCATCTCTTTTCTTGCATGGGCGATATTTACACCACCGCCACAGAGGAACACAGGCTTCTTTGCATTCTTAAGCTCCGCAAGGGCTCTCTTGATCTGTCCGACATGTACGCCCTCTGAAGGCTTGTAACCTCTGATATTTACCTCTGATGGATACTCGTCACTTCCCATGGCAAGCTGTATATCCTTAGGAATATCAACAACTACAGGACCCGGCTTTCCGGTTCTTGCTATGTAAAAAGCATTTTTAATGATCCTTGCAAGATCCTCTCTCTTTCTTACTGTGACTGCATACTTACATATGCTTCTTGTGATCCCAACTATATCAACCTCCTGGAATGCATCGTTTCCAATAAGGTTTGTCGGAACCTGGCCTGTAAAACATACAAGCGGAACACTGTCATAGTTGGCTGTCGCGATACCTGTTACAAGGTTTGTCGCACCCGGTCCGCTTGTTACCAGACACACTCCAACTCTTCCTGTTGAACGTGCATATCCATCTGCTGCATGGACAAGTGCCTGCTCGTGTCTTGGAAGTATCATATCGATACCTTCTGCATCATACAGCGCATCAAACAGGTCTATCGCTGTTCCACCAGGGTATGCGAACAGAGTGTCTACCCCCTCTTCCTGCAACGCTTTTACAAACATCTTTGCTCCATTGATCTCCATATCTTATACCTCCTGTAAAGTTCATGATAATCTAAACTTACGCCTCGGGATGTATATATGCACCCCATGCATAGAAAAAGCCCTAAGCGCAACTGTTTTACGCTTAGGGCGAATATATTCATATCCGTGGTACCACCTAAATTCAGACAAATATCTGCACTCATCAGATACTATAATAAATTATCACTGTAATCATTATTAATATCTTATTCCTGTAACGGGGAAAACCGTTGAAACCTACTCGACAACAGCCGACAAATATATATGCTGCAATCTTTCAATCCACTGCTCGAAGGCTACCTTCCACACATTCCTGATGAAGACTCTCACCACCATCTTCTCTCTGTTGATCGGGGGATGCATGTACTCCTCCTTGTCATAGCATTTGACTATTTTCTAGTCGCTTAACGACCCTTAGATGTAAATATTTTATCATTAACATGGAAATGTGTCAACGATTCTTTTGCTTGCCTATCAGAACCCTTTTTCCTTCAAATGCAAAGCCGTAATGTCTGATATGATCCTTCTCAAATCCGAGATCATACAATTCTGCATCATAGTTCTTATCAATGATCTGACGTAGTGCAGAGTTCAAAGTATCTTGTAGATTCTTTTCCGTGCCGGCACTGTGTACTTTGAATTCCATGATTATAGCTGAATCATCAGCTGACTTTGGAATAATGATCACATCACATCTGCCGTATCCACTTTCGTGATTGGACTTTACGACATATCGGTCTCTAAGTTCAACAAGAAGCCCAAGAACAAAACCATGGAAGAACTTCTCGGGCAGAACCTTGTCGGACGGATGTCGCCCCGAATCAAAGCTGCTTATCGTGGCCATGGCTACATCATTCATGTATATATTCATCTCCTCGAGGTTGTCATCAAGCAGAGCCATTACGAACCTGTTGTAGTTGGTATCAGAACGATTAAACCATAATCTAAATGTATTGCAGAACATTCCCAGCGTCTCCGTGTTAGTTATTCGGAGATGATACACCGGCTCAAACGAATTCTCTAAATAATTGACACTCACGATCTTCAGATAACCACTTGCAAGGAGCAGGCTCCATATAGCACTATCGTCATATTCCAGTCTGTCAAATACGATCTGTTCATCAAAGTTCACAACAATATCATATCCTCTGATAAGCAATTCCATCTTCTCCTTTGTGGAGACTGATGCCTCACGCAGCAATCGGCTTATCATCTCATTTGAACTGGTCGAGACCCAATATGGACGAAACTGTCTCTTATCTATGTAGTTGGTTATGGACCATGGATTGTAGATGTCATTTACATGACCAAATGAAAAACCATCATACCATCTCTTCACAGCATCTTTATATTCTCCAAGTCCATATGAATCGAGTGCTGCAAAAGTCTCCTTCTCTGTAAATCCAAAGCAATCTGCATATCTGTCATTCGTTGATGTTATAACATTCAGGTTGTTCAGATCTGAGAAAATAGACTCTTTGGATACTCTGGTTATACCTGTCATGACAGCCCGCTCAAGATGCCTGTTGGACTTGAATGTGGCATTGAACAGACTGCGTATAAAGGATGTCATCTCCTGCCAATAACCATTGATATAAGCCTCCTGCAATGGAGTGTCGTATTCATCAAGAAGAACTATGACCTTTTTGCCATAATGGCTGGTAAGAAGGCTTGACAGATCATTCAGTGCATTCTGAGCAGTCACATCATCCATATTCCTGCTTACAGAAGCAAGAAGCTTTCTCTGACCATCGGTAAGTTTGTCCGATGTATAGAGCTCGGGAAACTGGCTGTATACATCACTTATTATCACCTTTATCTGCCTTATGGCATCAAGGCAGTTCGTCTGCTTTACCGCTGCAAAGCTTACAAATATCACCGGATATGTTCCCTGAATCTTCATATATTCAGCATAATCCGATATATATAAATTATCGAACAAATCCCTCCTGTCTCTGTATCTGACAGAAAAGAAACATTCCAGCATACTCATATTAAGTGTCTTGCCGAATCTTCTCGGTCTGGTTATAAGAGTTACCGCATCTCCAGACTCCCACCATTCCTTGATAAAATACGTCTTATCTATGTAGAAATACCCAGATTCCCTTATACTGTCAAATCCCTGATTACCTATACTTACAACTGTATCGCTATCAATATTACGATTATCAATCGATATGGAAACTTTTCTGTTCATGGCCGCAGCAATCTTCACAAGAAACTCCAGGCTTGGATTATAATTTCCACTCTCAAATCTGGTTATATTAGGCTGGGATACTCCTGCAAGCTTTCCAAGTTCTGCCTGGGTGATTCCCTCTGCTGCACGACATTCCCGGAATTTTCTGGCAGTATCTGTACAGATTCTGTTCTGCTCGTATTCAATGACAGACTCCCTGTCACCAGCATTCACTATAAAATCACTATTGTCAATGCGATCGTCCATATCTTCACCGCCTCTCTGCAAACGCAAATATACCGTATATGATATAAATTTATTATATCATATACGGTATATTGATTCAACATAATACAAAAATAGAATATGCTGGGAACTGCTACTTTGCCAGCAGTTCAAACCAGAACACATCATAACCTGCCGCAGCGGCAACTCTCTGGGAGGCTATATGGGACATGCCAGTTCCATAATATGGTATCCTGCCACTTCTGAGTATATCCATAGTGAGTTCAGATACCAGCGATGTACCCACATGCCTTCCCTCAGCATCTTGAACAACATTTATACCAATCTGCCAGAAGTCGTCACTGTCAGCGCTTGCGCCAGCCATACCAATAATCTCACCATCTGATACAGCAGCCACAGCCAGCACATCAGGAGTGTTATCATCAAAGCAAAATGCTTCATTCCATCTGTCATCTCCTTTGAATTGCAGGATCTCATCACCCGTATACCTGACAAGGTTAAAATCTTCTTTTATCATCGAATCAACGGTTTTATCTGTATTATCTTTTCTCGCTGCCTGTTCGCTCAGTTCCGTCGGAAGGTAAAATGGGTGGGCAGATTTCAATTTGCATCCGTATCTGGAAAGAATACTGTCAAGCTCACGAAAATTCTCTATATCCATGAACCATTTTCCAGATGCATTCTCATAGCGTTTTCTGCATTCTTCTACAATCTCTCTCCTACCGGTAAATAGCAGCTTGCCATTTACCACAGCTATTTTGAGTGGACACTTTTCCTGTCCTTTGAACCGTCTTTGTCCTTCTATCTGTTTGTATTCAGAAAATATATTGTCACCGGAATATATAACGGCCGCATCACAGCAATAATCTCTTGCCAGCTGATCATACAGTGCATTCTTCATCTTCCAAGACAGCCAATGTTTTCTCGTCATAATATTCGTATGTCCTATCCGGACTTCATTCAAAAGAGGCACATCCACTTCATCACAGGTATGATGAAACACAAATCCGAGCTTTTCTTGTACTATGCGGGACTTGGAATTGCCATCGTAGTAACCGCACCATATCGTTCTCATGCTCAGATCAAGGAATCCATGTTCTATAAGCCTCCCAGCCGCCTCCGGTGCGTATTCGTTGCCCCAGTGAGGCTTTCCTATCCAGTATCCAAGCTCACATTCGTCATCGCGATCTGTCATATCTGTCCTTCCATTTAACAGCAATTCGATGGCACCGACAACCAAGCCGTTGTCCTTCAGACACACAGCGTAACACTCCGGCCCATTAAATACATTCCGTATCACATCAAGGCTGTACTCCCTGCTCTCATGCACAGGCCAGCCAGCTATAGGTCCCACATCAGGGTCACTTGCATATTCAAATAATATATCTGCGTCACTCTCCTGCCAGTGACGTAATATTAACCTATTAGTTTCTAAAATCAAATCATATTCCCCTTTCACATAAGACTTTATTTTTCTGATACGCCTATTCTAAATTATATATGCCACTAAATGTCACACTCACTGTTTAGCTAATTCAGCCTTTTTACCTCAGTCTGTGCTTTCCCAGTTCTTCACTATCCTCAGATATTTACCGAGATTGATAAATGATCTAACGATCTCGTCCACTATGACTGCAAGGAAAACTCCGGCTATTCCAAGCTTAAGGACAAACACAAACAAAAGTGCCACAGAAACCACCCACAATGTGCCAAACAGCTGTGTTATGAGCATCCAAATCGTGTTGCCACTGCCCCTGATCGCATTGCCAACAACTATGTTTGCTGATTTTGCGAACAGATTGATGCTGATAAAGATCAGATATATCCCACACGATGCAATTATACTCTTGTCGTTGGTGAAAAGTGATATGATCTGCTGTGGAAACGCAAGACAGACACCGAGTGTGATGATTCCAACTACTATACACAAGCCATACGCACAGACGCATACACCCTTGTATTTACCCAGATCATTGTTTCCTTTTGCCTCACCGGTTAGTGTCATTGTACCGTTTCCTATCGCTCCAATGATGACAACCGCCAGTACCTCGACACTGAATATGATGGAATAAATTCCGGCAGCCATCTCATTTATGGTGTTGAGAATCCTTATAAGCAGCAGATTGCCAAGATTCCATGCAAAATCCTCAAGAGCTGTGTTCACTCCCAGCTTTGCCGACAAAAGATACGGCTTTATATGTGCCTTTACCACCCATTTCATAGATGGTTTAGTGTTAAGTTTCTTGCTTGATATCACGAATATCACTGCAAATATAAGTCCAGAGTACTCCGCTATTGTCGTCGCTATGGCTGCACCCTTTATCCCCATGGCTGGAAACCCAAATCTTCCAAATATCATAACCCAGTCAAGTAGTATATTTACACCAGATCTTAATATTCCATATACAACAAGTGGTTTGGTATAGTTTGATGTCTGGAGTATGACGCTGAATGCACCGCCCAGTCCTGTTATCAAAAATACGGGCGCATAATACCTGGAATAATCAAGACACATCGGCATCAGGCCGTCTGACACACCCATGAGTCCGAATACAAATTCAGCGCAGAATGTCCAGAAGAAAAATAACAGTATCGGTATGATATTATTGTATTTCACCATGGCACCGGAGTATTCCTCTATGTGTTCGGTATCTCCTGCACCAACGCTTTGACTTATCAGTATAGACGCTCCTGTCACGATGGAGAAACAAAACGACATGGTGGTCCACATCGGTGAAGTCACATTGCCAAGTGCACTCATGTACATGCTGTTTACGTGTCCTAAGAATATTCTGTCTATAAGCATCTGGAGCTGAGATATCAGATTGCTAAGCATGATCGGAACCGCAATATTTAACAGTCCCGGAAGGTATTTTTTATTAGTCTGTATTATTGTATTTTTCACGATAGATTTCCTCTTTCTGTATTGTTTCTTAAGGATATGTATTTCTATAAACTCCAAGCTCTATTGTCGCAATAATCATAACATGACAGCATATCCAATTATATCAACGCATGCTTTATTCTGCATTACACCTGTGGTGTGATATAACAAAATAAAGTGCATGAACCATTTGATTCATGCACCTTACTTTACATACATTTATCTTCAAATTATCAGTCCAGATCAAGCCAATATGCTATATGTTCAGCAAGATCATCCTCGTCCATCTCAGGATGCTCTGCTATGTAATCTTTTATCTCATATATTTGCTGTTCTTTGATTCCCAGTATTTTAGCAGCAATCTCGGCATCTTTTACATCTAAGTTTTTTACACGATCAATCAATAACATATATTTTCCTAGCAGTTTATTTTCATTATCCCTCATTAACAATGTCATAAATTCGCGCCTCCATTTCTTATTGCTTTTAACATTATTGACCTCTTCATCAAGAGATCGTGTTAGATCACTTGCAGGATCAGCTCCACCAATATAGTGAAGCAACTCTTTTACTTCATCACTCACATAGTGCTTTACACAATTTCGAATTCTGCATTACAGCACCAAAAATAAAATTGTCCGTTATGGTCTTATCTTTAAATATCGTCATTTTATATGTCCTCCTGTATGTGCCTCTCCAAGCGCAATGTCAGTCCTTCATATAAAAATCTTGTTTAGATTATAACTTTTATTTAATCATACTACAACCGCATATCATCTAAAAGTTCTATAAAATCAACTCCCCAATATAATATATAGATACCACAAAAAGAGGTAAATATATGTGTTCCATCGCAGGATTCTATAACTCCAGCAGGGATTTCAATACCGAACAGGAACGATACTCATACATATTGAACGACATGAATAAGGCACTTGCTCACAGAGGTCCGGATGCACAGAATACAGTGCTGTCATCCCACTGTGGGCTTGCTCACACCAGACTGTCCATACGTGACGTGGCAAGAGGCGAACAACCCATGAAAAAGAAAATCGGAGAAAAAGCTGTATACATAGTGTACAACGGTGAGATCTACAACACAAAGGAGCTGAAATCGGAGCTGCTCGCCCTTGGATATACATTTGACACAACATCGGATACAGAGGTTATACTCAACTGCTTTCTGCATTATGGCCCAGACTTTGTACATAGATTGAACGGTATATTTGCATTTGCAATATATGATGAGCATATCCAGACAATATATCTGTACAGAGACCACTTCGGTGTCAAACCACTGTATTACTCAGTGACATACGACAGGACTCTTGTATTTGCATCGGAGATAAAAGGGATACTATGCTATCCGGGCATACGACCTGTCATAGATGCAAATGGACTGTGTGAAGTGTTTGGAATTGGTCCGTCCAAAACTCCCGGCTGCGGTGTGTTCAAGAACATAGACGAAGTGAAACCGGGACATTTTATGAAGTTTTCAGCATATGGAATGAGTGACTTCACATATTACCGCATCACAAGCACACCACATACGGACAGCTACGAAGACACAGTGAAAAAAGTTCGATATCTTGTTAAGGACAGTATAGAAAAACAGATTGTATCAGATGTACCTATTTGCACTTTTCTCTCAGGCGGGATCGACTCGTCAATAGTCAGCAGCGTATGCGCCGCAAAACTCAGGGAGCAGGGGAAAAAGCTGCACACTTTCTCATTTGATTTCAAAGATAATTCTAAATATTTCAAGTCAAATGCATTCCAGCCGGAGCAGGATCGTCCATATGTCGACATGATGGTCTCGCACATAGATTCAAACCACACATATCTGTCTTGTAATTATAGTGATCTTGCAGATTACCTCTACACATCCGTAGAATCCAGGGATATGCCGACCATGGCGGATGTGGATTCTTCCCTTCTCTACTTCTGCTCACTTGTGGCAAATGAATACAAAGTAGTATTGACCGGAGAATGTGCAGATGAGATATTCGGAGGCTATCCTTGGTTTTACAGGGATGAACTGCTGTCTGCTGACACATTCCCATGGATGAAGGATCTGTCGCCAAGGCTCTCAGTACTGTCGCCGGACATCAGAGATAGTCTTGATATACCGGGATATGTGTCATCACTGTATAATTCTCTCCTGTCCGAGATCAATCTTCTTCCGGGGGAATCCGATACAGAAAAGCGACGCAGGCAGATATCTTATCTGAATATCAGGATGTTCATGCAGACATTGCTTGACCGAATGGACAGAACAAGCATGGCAAGCGGACTTGAGGCGAGAGTTCCATTTGCAGATCCACGAATACTTGATTATGTGTTCAACGTTCCATGGGAGTACAAATATTCCGAAGGCTGTGAGAAAAAGCTTCTGAGAGAAGCCATGAAGGATTACGTACCGCACGAGATCATGTACAGAAAGAAAAGCCCATATCCAAAGTCATATGACCCTCATTATGAACAGGAGCTTGCAAAGAGGCTTCTCTGCGTGCTAAACGATCCGGAAAGTCCTCTTCTGCCTCTCATCGACAGAGAATATGTGAAAAGTTTCATAAATGCGCCAAAGGATTACGGCAGACCTTGGTTCGGTCAGCTCATGGCAGGTCCTCAGATGATGGCATATCTTCTTCAGATCGATCACTGGCTGAGAAAATATGCTATTGTCCTCGACATATAAAAAGACTTCCAGCCTTCTGTATACATGTGGCGTATCAAAAATGGCGAATACGCTGCATGTACAAGAGGTCTGAAAGTCTTTTTTTTGCAGGCAATTTATATATTTGTTATTTATAGATTGCTTTCGCAGAAGGACTGCCATTCTTTATCAGTTTCTTGTATGCTGTGACTTTATTTCTAGGTACTGCAAATGTAATTTTGCTGTATGTTCCACTGAAGGCTTTCGATCCAACGATCTTAAGTTTAGCTGACTTTATCGTCATCTTCTTAAGGTTTTTGCATGATAAAAATGCGTTTGCCCCTATGCTTGTCACATTGTTACCTATAGTGGCATTCTTTAGAACCGTATATCTGCTGAATGCATTTGCGCTTACAGATGTTATCTTAAACCTTACATCTCCTACAATGACAGTATCTGCGATGGTCAGTGATGCAAATTTCTTATCTGACCTTGAGTACGTTGTTCCGGTAATTGCAACTGTGCCAGTGCCGTCTGCCTTTGCTCCGGTTATTGTGTACCTGAACTTCCCAACTGTATATGTCTTACCCTTGGCAGCCTTTACTATGGTAAATGTCTTTGTTATCTTTCCTGAATATGCATTCTTACCACATATGGTCACACTTGCCTTGCCAACCGCTTTGTTCTTGCTGTAGGTTACAGTGTAATCCTTGTTCAGTCTAAGTGTCTTTGCACCAGCCTTGACAACAAGAGACTTCTGGGTATGTACCTTTCCATTGTAGATCTTGTTCTCTATTCCGGAAACAGTGATCTTGCTTGTCTTTTTGCTTATATCAGTTGTTGCAAGTTTGGCAATACTTCCAATTTTAGTTGCTTTGCACACGGTACATGTGTATGTCTTCACACCTGTCGCCGTGTATGTAGGTTTCCTTGTCACCCTGCCGGAATTCCACTTATGTCCAAGTTCCTTTACATACACACCTGTGCTCATGACTTCGCCGCAGACCGAGCACTCTGTATGTCCTGTTCCTGCCTTTGTGCAGGTTGGAGCCTTCTCTCCTTTTAGTGTATACTTTACAGTCTTACCCTCTGAACATGCCGCTCTGTAGATGGTTATCTTAAGCTCTGTGCTGTCATAATTTTCCTTGTCATCGCCAGCGTATACAGCTGTTGCCACCACTGATCCGCCTGCCTTTATTGCAGTCTTAGCATCCGTATCAAGCCATGTCCAGCCCCCCGGAAGTGCAATACTTCCAACGGTCTTATGTGTATTATCTACACTTAACAGCAGATTCGGCATTGCAGCCTTGCTCACATTTACCGTGATCTCAATTTCTGCTGTGTTGTAATTCACACTGTCAGCCGGCGTAAACACAACGGTGTACAGCGTCTTGTCGCTGTCAGATACAAATGGTTTTAGGGAATCATTCTTCCATGCAAATGTTCCAAATATCTCAACCTTGTTAATACCGTCAAAATATGCTGTTCCTCCGTATAAAACAGACTTTGCAAGGCTGTCGCCGTATGTTATTGCGCTTGCCGTCGGCAAAACATCTATGTTTACATTGGCCTTTGAGACATTTACCTGGATAGTTCCTTTGACCGAATTGTAGTGCTTCTGGTCATCCGGGGTAAATACTACATCATAGTCTGTTACATCAACCGCAGGAACTGCGGAATCGTCAGCCCAGTTCCATGTTCCGGTTATGCTTTCTCCTGAAACTCCGATTACGGCTCCGCCCGAAATGCTTGCTTCATTTAAGGTTTTGTGTGGATCGTAGCTTATCAGATCTGCCACCGGAAGTTCATTGATAACCGGATCAGCTTTAACTATATCGAATTCAGCCTTGCAGTTTATATCGTAATTTCCGCCCGTGGCATCCGTGATGGTTATCGTCGCTGTTCCAACTTCTGTGTTGCCACTGTAGGATACTTCATATTCGCTTGAAGAAATGACTGTATCACCGTCCATAAGAGCAAACTCAGGCTCTACCTTCTGTCCTGTGTATGTGTACTCAGGCTTAAGTCCGTCAAATGTTGGACTGCTGATCTTCTTTGACTCGATTGTAAATGTTACTTTCTTTGTTCCTGAGTAAGCACCGATTCCTGTTACAATCGCAGTCGCTGTGCCGACATTTATATTGTCGGAATACGTTACATTATAATCTGAGCCTTCTTTTAGCTGTACAGAAAACATATTGTCCCAATTATAATATACCTTTACAGATGGTTTTAACTCACTTCCGGAGTAGATGATGTTTTTATTTTCATCTAACTCTGCATATACTTTATCGTTCAGCAATGCTCCAATTCTAAGCTTATTATCTTCTATACTTGTTGACAGATCAATTATAGAATCATCTGATGATGCGTTGAACCAATCTGACTTTAACGCAATGCCATCACCTGCTACAGCATATGCAGCACCTTGTTGTACACCTATTCCATCCAGAACAATCGGAATAACATTATGAGGCTCTGCATTTATAATAATTTTTTCTCCGTATATTCCATACAAATATATTCCATCATTGATTATTATATCACTGTTGTTAAAGTATAATTTTATTGTTTCATCAGCTAGGATTATCTTGTTTATATCTCCACCATTTAGTATCAATTGACCCATAGTATGTATCGTTCCCGAAATTTTTACATTGCCAATTGTTACTGTTGAATCTTTTTTTATATCTAAATGACCTTTTACGTCTCCTCCCGTCTTAGAATCAATTATCGTTATTTTTCCGTTATTTACATCAATATCATCTGTCTTATGTCCATTTATGTCTATAGTAAAATCAGAATCAGTATTGTTTATATCAAGAACTGTATTCGTATCTTCCATAACGGTAACGACACTGCCTGGCATGTTTTCGGCATAACCTATTGCTTCCGGCAGTGAAACACAGGATATAGTCTCATCACCTTTTGTGACTGTCGCTGCAAGTTTTTCACCACAGTATTTGCATATGCCATCCTCGAAGTTATGTTTGCCAAATACATCCTTTTTCTCATTGCTGTATGACACCGAGGCAACGTCAGATGAATCGTTACAGCCTATATAAGTTATGCTCTTATATACCTTTGGGCCATGTAATACAGGATAGGTGTCCGTTCCGATGGTCTGTCCCCAGGTCCCTTCTGACTGGCCGTTCTGCAGGAGATACGCAACCTCACCTGTTTTGAATTGCTCTGTCGTTTTACCTTCAACCTTTTCAGTGGTTCCGTCATTCGCGCCTATCGCATTTCCAGTATAAATAGTGCTGTCGTAATAACAGTTTGTAATGCTTGCATTGGATTCATTACGTCCGATCACACCTCCTACATTAACCCCTGTACCACTGACACTACCGGTATTATAACAGTTTGTGATAATTCCTTTATTCCATCCGTTCACGCCTCCTACATATCCACTACCACCAACACTACCGACATTATAGCAGTTTGTGATAGTTCCTCCGTCATTATATCCGCTCACGCCTCCTACATAACGTTCTGTACCACTGACGCTACCGGCATTATAACTATTTGTGATGGTTCCTCCGTCATTATATCCGTTCACACCTCCCACATTACCTTCGCTACCACTGACGCTACCGATATTATAGCAGTCTGTGATGCTTCCGGTATAATTAATTCCGCTCACGCCTCCTACATATTCTAAGCCACTGACGCTGCCGGCATTATAACTGTTTATGATAGTTCCTTTACTATTATATCCGCTCACGCCTCCTACAAAACCGCTACTACCACTGACGTTTCCGGTATTATAACAGTTTGTGATGCTTCCGGTATAATTATATCCACTCACGCCTCCTGCTGTTCCTATACCACTAACGCTGCCGGTATTATAACAGTTTGAGATAGTTCCGGTATAATTATTTCCACACACGCCTCCTACCTTGCTGGTACCATAGAAATAAGAATCCAAAATACCTGCATTGGCAATCTTACCATTGTTACGACCGAACAATCCTACAGCATAACTATCCTCTTGATTGAAATACAATCCACTGATGGTGTGGTTTTGTCCGTCAAATATACCGCTATATGTACTATTGGAAGAACCTGTAATAGGTGTCCATTCCTTAAATGTTCCCTCGTTCAAGGTTCCATCCGACTTCAGGACATTTTTATTCACAACAATGTCCGCCGTCAGGACTGCATTCGCTGATACATTCTGCTCTACACCTGAAAGTGTATCATTTACAAGTCCGGCAAACCAGTAAAGCTGGCCTGCATTTCCAATCTCGTACACCTTGTCCTTACTATCATCATTGTCGATATCATACTTGTCCGTAGTGAGTACTGCCGGCTGATACGCGTCGCAATCTGTACAAAATCCCTGCGAATTATAATTGTGTGATTTCGTTTCTTTAGTCACATATCCGATCGGACAGTCTTTGCATGCTACTCCTTTTGTATGTTCTTTGTCATCTTGCCAAATATATGTAATATTACCGTTTGTATTATGTTTGTGTTCAGCTCCATCTATCAGAATTGTGGCTCCATCTTCAACAATAAGCTTGTCCAGATTTGTGATGCTCGCACTACTCTCAAATTCTATGCTTTCTCCACTTGCAATCGTTAAATCTTCTTTTAAAGCGGCTTTACCATATACATATGTTTTCGTTACATCATCACCGGTATCAATGTCGTTCCATTGCTTTGTGATGACAGAGTTGCTGAAGTCACAATCACTTAATACAGGTTCTTGACAGGCTAAAGCACGGCTAACCACGATCTGGCTTCCTGATACATTAATTTGTTGATTTGATCTAATTACCTCACCTTCGTATCGTTCTGTTGTTGCTTTCGCTTCAACATAACTGTCTACTATATTAATTTTATCACCACTAATTACGTTTGAATGATCCTCCTCATTTGCTACCACATGGCTATTTTCAATCGTTAAGCTGCCGCTACATTCAATTTGGGAAGTCTCCAGCGTTGCTCCTATAATTTTTATATTATTATTATTTGAGCCTAAGTCATCTGCACTGATTTTTCCACAACTTAGACTTTCATTCTGATTGTTACCATTTATTTCTAATGTAGGCACAATTCCGCTTTCTGTTAAAATACTTTGAATCACCATATCTGATCTCATAGTATTTGTTCCGGATAACATAATCGAAAGATCACCGTTCTGAATCGTAATGTTTCCAGAAATAGACGCATTTTCCAGTACAAGCTGATTCCTCGTGATGTCATAGTACCAATTAGTTCCCTGATATATCGTGTCATCATTACCAGAAACTTCATCATCTTGAAATTCCCCATTATCAATAAGACGTGTTGAGCCCATCAATAAATATTCGGGTATTTTTTCCGTTGTAGTCTCCTCTGCCTTAGCAGTCATCACTCCCCAGTCACTTACACCCATCACCGGCGCAGGCGACGTAAACACCGCGGCAGCAAGCGCAATTATAATTCCCTTCTTAAATATTAATCCCTTTCTCATATCATTCCTCCGCTTCTATTTAACCCTGTTACTTTATCCCTTTTGTTGCGTAATCAAGTATCATCTCCTTGATCATTATAAGCTCGTCCGTGTAATCCTTGTTGTCGTCCGATCCCCATATGAAGCCCTCCGCATAGTGGGCGCAGGCCGTCATCATGGAATGAACCGTTACCCGCATGAATTCTGCTTCAGGAATGTCAGTCCGTATAGTTCTGTCCACCTTCGCCTTCTCGTACATCATGTGAAGTCTGGTGTCCACCGAATACAGTGAACTGTGAAAATCTACAAGCTGATCATTGTTCTTGCCCTCATGGGTTACATAGTAGTTGAAGTTATCGTTGTACTTCAGCAACGCCTTGTGGTTCTGATACATGTCTATGTAACTGTCCATGGTAAATCTCAGTCTGTCTATGGCTGGTATGTCATGTACAGACGATATAGGTCTTCTCGCGTCCAGGCCATCCAGATATCTCTTCCACTGATCAGCACATACTGCTATGACCAGCTCAAGCTTACTTGGATAGTACCTGAACAATGTAGCCCTTCCCACGTCGGCAGCCCTTGCAATATCTCCCATGCTCACCGCCTCTATCTTCTTGTCTACGAACAGCTCAAATGCAACATCAAGGATCTTTCTATTGCGCTCGTCCATTTCCTCTTTCAGTTTTTCCGGATCTCTCATATATTACTTTACACTCCAAAATTACATTGTGATACTTCCTGTCTCACAATAAATATTTTACAGGATTATCTTATGTCAGTCAACCAAAATCCCAGAAGTCACATTTCGAATCACATTTCGATAGTAAGTAACTTCTGGGATTTCGTATTATATTATATTTTTATCAATCTGCCAAAATCACCATTCTTTCCTCAATCAAATGATTGAAGTCTGATTTCATTTTTTCAGGTATATAAGATTCGTCACACATCTTTTTCATTTTATCCTTATTTTTAACTACCAAATTTATCATCTTCTCCGCTGATATCCGACTTAAACCACATACATCAGCAAATATAAGGAAATCTTTTCTTCTCACATTTCTCTTTTTCCCATTCATCGGTATCGCCAATTGCTCTGTATCCTCAGGCATGATAACATTTACCGGCAGCAGATCATAGGCTGGTGAGAGAACATAATCTCCGCTTCCCACCTCTGTTTCAATAAGCGAAAAATTCTTCAAATGCATATCGGAATTGCCAGTCACGAAAGAAAATACAATTCTCATATAGAATTCTGCCATATCCAGACCTACACGACTTGAATATTTTTCTATGATCTTTGCACATCGCTCGTATGAACCTTTATATTTGTCCTGTGTAAGACGATAGTCCAACTGACAGAAATCTTCCATTGCAAGCATTTCAACAGTTGTTTTCTCGAATATCCTATCCACTCTTTTAGTAATATATGCCATCTGCCCATTTCCTTTGATCAATGCATGCGGCACCGTTGAAATTCCTATCATATCAGCCATAGACATCACAAGCTGCTCCGCTTCAGGCATCGCTTTAAATTGATCAACCTGAGGTTTAAGTATATATCCTGTTGGACAGTTTACCAATGTAAGTCTTGGATTACCTGGTTCAGAAAGCAGGTGTAACGACAATTTCTTCTGTACCCCTGGAACCGTATACCCCTTGTTTATACTTTCCTCTGCAAGGACTTTTAATTTCTGTTCGTCTATATCTATGTCTGGCAGCTTAGTCGTCGCAAAGAATCTCTTCACACAAGCTTTATGCCAGCCTGTTCCGTTGTCATTTTTCAAAGCTTTTCCACAGCACAAACAATTCATATGCGTTCCTCCCTGACACTTACATTGCCTATCGCATCGCGGCATGCAACAAGCAGCAATCCAAACCTGTCCCTTACATCTATTTTCCAATTCCTACTGACCACATCAAGCAGCCAGCCCTCAGGGATGAGCCCATCAAAAAATGAAAATAAAGTCTTGGATTGATACATGTCCTTCGACAAAGGCATGGTAAGTGATACAGCACTGGCATTTTCTCTCTCAATATATTCTTCATCGTATGAAAACGTATACCCCTCGTCGGTCTCACATAAAATTCCCGCAAATTCACTTCTTATATATACATAAGCCGTTCTAAAAGTAATATCCATCATCAATCATCCTTCCTTCCCGGAACGGCCTCCATGCCGAACATCGCAAGAGCTTCATTGACCTTGTCCATACGCACAGTCTCTTTCCCCTGTTCAAGTTCACGGACAAATCTGAGACCAAGTCCCGATCTGATTGCAAATTCTTCCTGCGTAAGCCCCGCTTCTTTTCTGTTAGTCTTTATGAATTCAGCTATCTTATTCATCGTTATTACCTCTTATATGTGTTTCCTACTACACGTGATTCTTCTTACACGTGATTCTTCTTACACGTGATTCTTCTTACATATTACACCCGATAAGGTATAATTTCAATCATATTTAATAGTTTTTATACCATAACGGGTATAAAACATATGATACGAAGCAAAATTACACCCGATAAGGTATAATAAACGCAACAAGCATCAAAATTATACCCCATCGGGTGTAACAAAACTACTTTATGAGCACAGGCTGTATCTGTCTTCCCTCAAGAGCCTCCTCTATGGTGGCTGGGATGAGATCAAGTCTGCTTATGAGTGAATTGGGTTTCTTCACACAGTTATCCTGTTCAAATGGAACAAAATAAATATTTTTCATGTTCATGAGCTGACCGATATTCTTGAAGTTCATACCCATGGCATCATTTGTCGAAATCGATATGATGAGCGGCTTGTTGTTCCTCAGATGTGCCTTCGCAGCCATAAGAACCGATGTGTCAGTTATTCCATTTGTCAGCTTGGCGATGGTGTTGCCGGTACAAGGTGCTATGACCAGAGCATCAAGATAGGCCTTGGGACCTATAGGCTCCGCCTCCTGTATGGTGTAAATGCCCTTTCGCCCTGCTATCGTCTCAACGTCATTTACGAATTTGTCAGCTTTTCCAAATCTTGTGTCGTACTCTGCGGAGTGAGGCGAGAATATCGGATACACATTTATTCCCATCTCAACCATTTTCTTTATTTCTATCTTAATCTTATCAAAGGTACAAAATGAACCGGTTATAGCCAAACCAACATTGCACTTTGATAAATCCATTTTTTATTATCTCCTATTTATTAAAATCCGATACCGCCCTTATGGCAGCATCTGCAAGAATTATTCCTGATGACTTTGGCGAGAGTTTTCCAGGAATTCCCAAACTATGTCTGTAAGGTATTTCGTGCTCCTTACAATATTCAAAATCCACTCCGCCCGGCATTGATGCAATGTCTATTACCACCGCCCCGTTATGGAGCTGTGACAATATGTCTTCACACAGCACTTTGGCTGGAACCGTATTGAAACAGAAATCAACCTCTGACAAAATATGTCCATATATCGCCACATCCTCGAACGACATGACCTTGTAGCCACACAGAGCCGCATCACTCCTCTGCTTTGGACGCCTTGCCATAACTATTACATCTGCTCCCCAGGATGCCAGCCTTTCGGCAATGATCCTGGCACATTTGCCAAATCCCGTCACCAGACACACACTTCCATCTATATTGATATCAGACAGCTCCTCTGCATCACATACCGCACCTTCTGCGGTTGCCACTGCATTTCTCTCTGCCACACCTTCATCCGCAAGATAATCAAACACATAAGGACCACTTTCATTTGTATCAGACAAATATTTGCCTATTCCACCTCCAAACACAATGTCAAATTCCAGACTACACTCCAGAATACTGTTCACTGTGAGAAGTGTTCTGCCGTTGATAAATTCACCATCCCTGGTAACCGGAACTGGAAGAACAATTGCTTTCAGCCTATCCGTTGAACAGGACGCACATTCACCCTCTATAAGTCTTCGAAATCCTACTCCCGACGCCCCTGATATGATGGTTACCGGTGAATGCCTCAGCAGATCGGCATCATATGGATCGAAATGAAACACATTGCTGCCATTTTCAGAAAGGCTCAGAGACATATAACAGCTTCGCCTGTCACCGCCAACCACATAGTATACACAATTCCTATCCATACCTTTGTGCACCGCCCTTATATCATTGATAATTTAAGATATGCCGAGGATCTGCAAATGTTACATAAAAGCGTTTTCAAAAACGCTTAGCAGCTCATCCTTAATTCCTATATCGGGCAGATTCTCTTTGATATATACAGGTTCGATATCAATCAGCTTTCCATCTCTGTACACTCCAAGCCAGCCTACTATCTCACCTGCAGTTATCGGAGCTGATACAGTATCTAAAATATCATATTTATAAATTATCTCATCATCCAATACCTGTTCATTTTCGGTACTACATATTGTAATATTCATATCGCAGACCGATGGGCATCTAGCAGTTCCCGCAGATTTTGAAGAAAATATGAGATTCAGATCTGGAGCTTTGGGAGCTGCAATTTCTGTATATGAAGCATTTTTCTCAGCATATGCGAGAAGCGTTCTTGAATCCTTCCATTTGTATGTCTTGTTATTCGGCCAGCCACATCCAAGCAGCGCCCATATGTATGTATGTCCGTCATACTCCGCTGCACCTATATAGCAATAACCCGCATCACACGTAAATCCAGTCTTTCCAGACAGAGCTTCGTCTGACATGTCAAGAAATGCATTGTGGTTTGAGCAGGCAAATGACCGTGCACCGGAACTGTCCGAGAATGTATAGAATCTGGTTCTTGTAATTTCCAAAAATAAGTCACTCTTCGGAGATGTGATAATACAATATCTCATGATCCTGGCAAGATCCTCAGCCGAAGTGCCGTGAATACCGCCCTCGTCCTGCGCATCCAGACCGTTCGGCGTGATAAAATATGTAGTCCTGCAGCCGATCTCTTTCGCCTTGGAATTCATCATATCCGCAAAATGCTGAACATCTCCGCCTATATGCTCTGCTATGACAACCGCAGCATCATTGTAACTTTCAAGCATCATTGCATACAGCATATCCTCAAGGTTGAAAATTTCTCCCTCACGCACGCCAAGCCTGACCTCAGGCATCTTTGCCGCATACGACGATGCTATAACTGTATCTGCCAGATCTCCGCACTCAAGTGCAATTATACATGTGAGGATCTTGGTCGTACTTGCATTTGGATGGTGAACACTTCCATTTTTCTCATACAGGATATCTCCCGTCTCTCCGTCGATCAGAACTGCATTTTCCGCATAAAGTGACAGATCATCACCGGCATAGACATCATGCGGCATACCCGCAATAAAAAACGCCACAATATATAATATCACCACGATCAGGTCAGACAGATGATGCTTTATCCGTATTCTTTCAACCGATATATACATACATTTTCCTTTTTGTTGATCATGATATTATATTAGTGACGTTGTAATAAAATTACTCAATATTTTATTCTTCTGATGTAGTGTCAACGCTTAGAGTGAAGTCAGCCTCCTCGAGTGCCTCTTTCTTGAAATCTTCTATCTTGTCAGGACTTATAAGCGGAAGATCATTTGTTGATGAGACACCAAAGCATCTGAGAAACTCTTCTGTTGTTCCAAACATGATAGGCCTGCCCGGGGCATCAAGTCTTCCGACTTCCTGCACAAGATTGTATTCGATGAGCTTGTTTATCGCATGAACACAGGATACTCCTCTGATGGCTTCTATCTCGGGTCTGGTTATAGGCTGCTTGTATGCTATGATAGACAATGTCTCAAGCACCACATCTGTAAGGGAAAGTTTCTTTGGTGTGTTGACTATCTTAGCCAATACCCCATAATATTCATTTCTGGTACAAAGCTGCAGTGATCCGTCAAGATCAATTATCTTGATTCCCCTGTCGCTGTTGTTGTAGTTATATACTACATTCTCAAGCTGCTTTGTAAGTTTGCGCTTGTCCATCTCAAAAGCAGTTGCCAGCCTGTCAATAGATACAGATTCTCCAACTGAGAAAAGTATAGCCTCAAGTGCAGATGTCAGATACTCATCACTGTACTCTTTAAATTGTGGCTCCTGGTCTGCCTCTTCATTCTCTGATGAATCATTATTCTCTGATTTCTGAACGGCTATATCTGTTTTGTCCGCAATATCTATATTGTCCGTGTTATCTGCAGTGTTTGCACTATCTGCGTTGTCTGTAGCTGTATTGTTTGTAGTGTCTGTGTTATCTGCAGTTGATACATTCTGATCTTCGTTCTGTAACTCTTCGTTGTTCATCGTAACCTCATCCAATCTATATAGTATCCAGAGAGTCGATAATAATCTCTCCAAATATCTCTTCCTGCCTTATAGTAATAGCACCAATCTTCATAAGCTCCAAAATGGCAAGGAAAGTGACTATCACATTCATCTTCGATGCCTGCATCTCAAGCAAAGTTCTGAAGTTTATTCCTTCAAGACCTCTGACCTGTTCCCTGATCTCCGCCATCTTTTCCTCAAGTGATATCTCTTCTCTCTCTATCTCCTTGAATTTGCTTCGGATAGGATCAACCTTATCAACCTGCTTTCTCATAACTGATTTGAAAATCTCATTCAGCTTCTCAAGATCTATATCTGCCTTTGATATCAGTTCATATGGATCGACATCCTGCTTGACATTCTTTACCTCTGCGGGTATCGTCGCCTTTTTGAAAAGCATCTTATTACCCTCTAGTTCAAGATCCTTCAACTCACTGGCAGCATACTTATACATCTTATACTCAAGAAGTCGTCTGACGAGTTCTTCTCTTGGATCATCCTCGTCTTCCTCTTCCTCCTCATCCTTAGGCAGAAGCATCTTGGATTTGATCTTGATAAGTGTTGCTGCCATGACAAGGAACTCGCTCATAATATCGAGATCCTCTTCTTCCATGTTGTTCACATAGTCAAGATACTGCTCTGTAATACTGACAATCGGTATATCATATATATTAACTTTATTCTTCTCAATCAAATGTAACAGAAGATCCAATGGCCCTTCGAATACATTCAGCTTTACGTCTATAGCAGACATCAGCAAAACCTCATTTGTTTATTTTTATGCCATGCCATTGCACGACAAATGTCTAAGGCATGAAACACCTTAGACATTTTAACATAGCAAAGCATCAATATGCAATCTTATATTATGATGCACACCATTCCGCCATTTCCATCATTTACAATCTTCTCCATGGTGTTCTGAAGTTTATGCTGGCTCTCAGCACCTATCTTGCTCACCTTAGTATTAAGGCCATCATCCACAAGCTGCTCTATCGTCTTGCCAAATATATTTACATTCCATATATTTCCATCTTCACTGTTGTCGGAGATATAAGTGACCAGATCATCTGCCTGTTCCTTGGTTCCAACTAGAGGCATAATCTCCGTGCTGACATTTGCCTTGATCATGTTTACTGATGGTGCACTTGCCGTTATCCTGACTCCAAATTTACTTCCCGTCTTTACCACTTCCGGAACCCCAAGCTGTATATTGTCCCTGTCCGGCATGACAAGTCCATACCCATTGGATTTCACCTGTTCCATTGCTCCCATTATATTCATACAGAAGTTCTTATTGCCCGACATCTGCTTAAGTTCTGTTATGAAGTCATATTCATTTGTAATGTCAGCTCCCATCATCTCTGAAAGCATCTGATAATAGAAGCTGCTATTAATATCAACCGATACATACACCTTGCCATCTGCCATATTGATATTATTGCATCTGTAGCTATTCACATACGAATTTTCCGGAAATTCTATATCATCGATATCCCTGAGACAATTCACCATGGCATTTATATGTGCTGCATCACATATCACACTATTTTTCACCTCATTGCTTTCATCTGCAACCTCAAGCCACTTAGGAATATCAAAATACACAGCAGTAACCGGAAAACTCATCAAAAGTTCAGAAAATATGTATGTAATATCGGAGTCACTCAGCTGCTCTATATTTACCGGAATCACACTGGCTCCATATGTATCTGAAAGCTCACTTGACAAAGCCTTTGCCTGACTGCCAGATGGTTTATCTGTATTTAATAATACAACAAATGGTTTTCCTATACCTTTTAATTCCTCAATCGTCTTCGCTTCAGCATCAATATAGCTTTCTCTTGGCAAATCACCAAAGCTTCCATCAGTTGTCACAACTATACCAACCGTAGAATGATTGTTTATAACCTTACTGGTTCCAATCTCAGCCGCCTTTGAAAATGGAATATCATAATCAAACCACGGTGTTCTCACCATACGCTCCCTGCCATCTTCAAGCTGTCCCTCAGCATCTTTCACAACATATCCAACACAGTCGATCATCTTGATCTTCATATCAATATTGCCACCAACATTTATTGATACCGCGTCCTTTGGTATGAATTTCGGTTCTGTTGTCATGATGGTCTTCCCCGCAGCAGATTGTGGAAGCTCATCCTGAGCCAATTCTCTGTCATTCTCATTTGATATGTGTGGTATAACCATCTGACTCATAAATCTTTTTATGAATGTTGATTTTCCAGTTCTCACCGGCCCAACAACACCTATGTATATCTCTCCATTTGTCCTGGCGCTGATATCTTGATATACCTGATACTCCTCCATATGACCTCCTATACACGAATTTTGTTCACATAATATTGTTATGGTATACAAATCATGTTGCTAATCAAGTTTCCTATATATAAGTTATGTCTCAAGGCCTGATTTTATGTATAAAAAATGCCCATCCATAGTCACCTATGAATGGGCATCTTAACTTTGATAATGAAACCTCAATAATAATTACTGATTGCTCTGCTTATCCTTTTTTCTCTTGTATATTACTATACATCCACATCCGCCAAGGCTGACGAAAAGAATCAATGCAATCGGTATAATCGGAACCTGATCTCCTGTATCAGGATGATGCTTGTCCTCTGTTGTTACTTCTGTTGTCTGCGTGGTTTCAGTTGTCTGAGTCGTTTCTGTCGTCTCAGTTGTCTCAGTTGTCTCAGTCGTTTCAGTTGTCTGCGTGGTTTCAGTTGTCTCAGTTGTCTCAGTTGTTTCAGTTGTTTCAGTTGTCTCAGTCGTTGTTGTCTTCTTATCAACCATTGTTATAGTGACAACTGTATCCTCTCCGGCTGCAACCTTATCATCAGATACTGTAAATTCTATATCTTTGGCAAGGTCATATCCAGATGGAGCCTTGATCTCTCTGAGCGTATATGTCTGACCGGCTGCCAGAACACCTACGATCTCATAACTGTGTCCATCTGTTATCCACTCATCAACCATCTTTCCGTCAGCATCCTCAAGTCTGAGTGTAGCACCCTTTAATGGAACTCCATCCTCATCCACCTTATCAAATAAATATTTGACTGTTGGCTCAAGCCATGTAATATTGCCATTATTATCAATAATAACAGTAGCCTTACCTGAATCTGGATTCACTCCACTGTCAAATGAATCAACAATCACATTGCCATTATCATCTTTTATGAACTTGATCGAGATAGGCTTTTCAGATACATAATATCCATCTGGAGACTGTATCTCCTTTATAACGTACTCTGTATCTACGAGTATTCCTTCAAACTTAAGCTCACCATTCTCATCCGTAGTGGCCTTAGCTATCAGCTCATCCTCACCGTTCTCATCTTTCTTATAAAGTCCATATACCGAATTAGGAAGCTTGACTCCATTATCTTCTTCAGAAACCTTAGATATCTTAATATCTGTTCTTGGAAGATCGTTCACAAGTGTATTATTTTCAACACCGTTAAGTGATGCTGGCTCTTCGCTGTCTGCTGTGACTTCCGCAGTGTAAACCGTGTCATCAATGATGTAACCGCCCTCAGCCGACTTCTCCTTTATCAGATATGTTCCTGTCTTAAGATTGTCAAATACTACAGTACCACCTACGCTCTTAGCTGTCGCTATCTCATTTGCCAAATCAGTATCGTCTGCGCTGTAAAGTGCAAATTCTACTCCGTCAAGCATCTTAAGATCATCTGCATTCTCAGCACATGACTCTTTATACAGACCAGCTTTTGTGAAGCTGATAGATCCAAGTCTGTATGTATCTACAAACTGAACATCTGTATCCTTGCCATTTGTAAGTCTGATAGATGGTGTCTTGTCACCGTCGCCATCTGTACCGTCCACAGTGTATGTAACGCTTACAGCAGATCCGTCGTAAGTGTATGCTGTCTCTTCAACCGTATATCTGCCGTTTGGCACATTTACAAGCATTATCTCATACTTGCCATTTCCAAGGTCTTTTACATCTGGATCTGTAAGTTTTATCGTCTTGCTGTATCCGTTATCTCCTGTGACATTAAATGTGATATTGTGTGCCACATCATCAGGGGCAACATCACCATTTATTGTCTTTGTAAGCTTGATATTGTTCGGCTTGTATGTATTTGTGATGTCATATCCATCAACTGATGCATAATAACCTGTAACAGGAGTTTCCTCAACTGTGTATACAATCTTCTGACCATCCTTGTACTCATCAAGATTGTCAAATTCGTACTTCCAGTCACCTGCAGCTGTCACTGTCTTAGAATCAACTACCTGACCATCTGCAAGAAGCTTAACTGTAATCTCATCAGGTCTCTGATTGTCTCTGTTGTTGTCGTCATCCCATGTCTTGATACCACTGACTGATACCTTTGATGGTATGTGTGTGTTTTCAACCTCAAACTCACCATTGTCTATAAACCGTAAATCTGTTGAGTAACCGTCGATAGTTGTAAGCTCTTTTACTCTATATACTATCGTATTACCGGCCTTCTTCTCATCAAGACCCGACCATGTTGTAGTCCAGTTGTTTGATTCGCTGAGTGTAGTTTCAGAACCGGCTACACGGTTGCCATCTGCAAGAAGTACCACTTTGACAGAAGGAGCTCTCTTTCCGTCCTGGTTATCCGCATCATTCCAGACCTTAGTAACCTTTACACTGGTCTTGCCTGGCGTATAGCTGTTCTTGATATCATAGCCTGTAACCTCAGATGAATAATCTGCGACCTCATTCTCTGATATCGTGTATTTGATCTTTTGACCATTACTGTACTTTGGAAGATCTGTAAAGCTGTACTTCCAATTGCCTGAAGCATCAGGCTCTACAACCTTATCTGCATACTTCACACCGTCTGCCAAAAGGTTGACTTTGATACTTTCTGGTCTCTTGCCATCCTGATTGTCTGCATCATCCCAGGTCTTTGTTCCTGAAATCGTTATCTTCTCTGGTGTGTAGCTGTTCGTGATTATGAAACTGTTTGGTCCGTCCTCACTTACAACTGATGTATACTCACCGAGGCTGCCAACCTCTTTGACTGTATATACTATAGTCTGTCCGGCTTTCTTCTCATCAAGATCTGTCCATGTATATGTCCAGCCCATCGCCTCTGTAAGAGCTACAGCTTCGCCATATGCAACGCCGTCTGCATAGAGCTGAACGTTAACTGTCTCAAATCTCTTGCCGTCCCTGTTGTTGTCATCATCCCAGATCTTGCTGACCTTAACCATGGTCTTGCCTGGTGTGTAACTGTTCTTGATGTTATAGCCTGTAACCTCTGCTGTATATCCATCTACGTTATCTTCTGTTACAGTGTATACGATCTTCTGACCGTTACTATACTTTGGAAGATCTGTAAAGCTGTACTTCCAGTTGCCTGAAGCATCAGGCTCAACAACCTTGTCTGCATACTTCACACCATCTGCATAAAGATTGACTTTGATACTCTCTGGTCTCTTGCCATCCTGATTGTCTGCATCATCCCAGGTCTTTGTTCCTGAAATCGTTATCTTCTCTGGTGTGTAGCTGTTCGTGATTATGAAACTGTTTGGTCCGTCCTCACTTACAACTGATGTATACTCACCGAGGCTGCCAACCTCTTTGACTGTATATACTATAGTCTGTCCGGCTTTCTTCTCATCAAGATCCGTCCATGCATATACCCAGTCCGTCGCCTCTGTAAGAGTTACAACATCGCCATATGCAACGCCGTCTGCATAGAGCTGAACGCTAACTGTCTCTAATCTCTTTCCGTCCCTGTTGTCATCATCATCCCAGACCTTGCCAACCTTAACCATTGTCTTGCCCGGTGTGTAACTGTTCTTGATGTTATATCCTGTAACCTCTGCTGTATATCCCTCTACATTATCTTCTGATACAGTGTATACGATCTTCTGACCGTTATTGTACTTTGGAAGATCCGTAAAGCTGTAATTCCAGTTGCCTGAAGCATCAGGCTCCACATCCTTGCTTGCATACTTTATGCCATCTGCATAGAGATTAACCTTTATGCTGGTTGGTCTTGTTCCATCCTGATTATCGCCATCATCCCAGGTCTTTGTTCCACTGATATCGATCGTCTCAGGTGTGTGTCTATTGGTTATCGTATAACCATTCTCAGCATCACCGGTTATATCTGTGTCATATCCAGCAACAGCATCCTCAGTTACGGTGTATGTGATTTTGTGACCATTCTCATATTTTGGAAGACCGGTAAATGTAAACTCCCAATTATCCGCTGCTGTAATGGTCTTAGATTTCTTCTTCACGCCATTTGCAAGCAGGTTGACAGTGATACTTTCGTCTCTCATACCATCCTGGTTATCTGCATCATCCCATACCTTTGTACCGCTGACCTGCGTTGTCTCCGGTACATAGCTGTTTGTGATGACAAATCCATCTGCCATATTGCCTGTAGGTTCACCTGATGTGTATCCCTCAGGAACCTCAGTCTCCTTTACGGTATATATGATCTTCTGTCCTGCACTATATATTGCAAGATTATCCCAGGTATAAGTCCATCCGTCATCTGCTGTCAATGTGATCTCTTCTCCAACAGGAGTTCCATCTGCATAGAGCTGAACCTTTATACTGCCCGGTCTCTTGCCGTCCTGATTATCCGCATCGTCCCAGTTCTTTGTAACTGATATACTTGTCTTACCAGGTGTGTAACTATTTGTTACATTGTATCCATCTATTGCTGTTGAATAATTTTCAACTGCGTCCTCTGTGATCGTGTATACGATCTCCTGCTTGTTGCTGTATTTTGGAAGATCTGTGAAGCTGTACTTCCAGTTACCAGAAGCATCTGGCTCTACCTTTTTGCTTGCATACTTTACACCATCTGCAAACAGGTTGATATTTATGCTCTCAGGTCTCTTGCCATCCTGATTATCTGCGTCATCCCATGTCTTTGTTCCGCTAATCGCTATCTTCTCAGGTGTATAGCTGTTCGTGATCACAAATCCGTCTTCTGCGCTTCCAGTTGTCTCAGAAGTATAATCTCCAAGATCACTTATCTCCTTTACAGTGTATGTGATCTTGTTACCATTCTTGTTGACATCAAGTCCTGTCCATGTATGCGCCCAGTTGTTGTCATCGCTCAGTTCAGCTTCTGAATCAGTTATAACATCCCCATCAGCAAGAAGAACAACCTTGACCTTGTCTGATCTCTTGCCATCCTGATTGTCTGCATCAACCCATTTCTTTGTGACAGAAATCTGAGTTTTCTTAGGTGAATAGGTATTCTTGATGTTGTATCCGGAAACAGCCGTATCATATCCTTCAACATTTTCCTCTGATACTGTATAAGTTATCAAAGTTCCATCATTATATTTTGGAAGATCTGCAAAGCTGTATGTCCAATTGCCATCAGCATCAGGTGTTACTTCTTTGCTGGCTGTCTTTACACCATTTGCAAGAAGATTGACTGTGATGCTGCCAGGTCTTGTTCCATCCTGATTATTACCGTCATCCCAGGTCTTTGTTCCACTTACATCAATTGTCTCAGGTGTATAACTGTTCGTAATGGTAAATCCATCCGTCATATTGCCTGTAGGTTCACCTGATGTGTATCCCTCAGGAATCTCAGTCTCCTTCACTGTATACGCAATATTATGACCAGCCTTCTTTACTGCAAGACCAGACCATGTATATGTCCAGCCATCGTCTGCTGTCAAAGTGATCTCTTCTCCAACAGGAGAACCATCAGCGTAGAGCTGAACCTTTATGCTCTCAGGTCTCTTGCCATCCTGATTATTCGCATCGTCCCAGTTCTTTGTCACTGATACGCTAGTCTTACCAGGTGTATAACTGTTTGTTACATTGTATCCGTCTATTGCTGTTGAATAGTTTTCAACTGCATCCTCTGTAATCGTATATACGATCACCTGCTTATTGCTGTATTTTGGAAGATCTGTGAAGCTGTACTTCCAATTGCCTGAAGCATCAGGCTCTACCTTCTTGCTTGCATACTTTACACCATTTGCAAGAAGATTGACTGTGATACTGCCAGGTCTTGTTCCATCCTGGTTGTCACCATCACTCCATGTCTTTGTTCCACTGATATTGATGGTCTCAGGTGTATGCTTGTTCAAGATATCATATCCTGTAATCTCAGCATCGTATCCTGTAACCGCATCTTCCTTGACGCTGTACTTTATCTCATTGCCAGCCGAATCATACTTAGGAAGGCCTGTAAAACTGTATGTCCACTCTCCTGTAATAGCATCTGGTGTCACAGCAACATTGTCCACCTCATCATCGCCATTCATCAGACGGACTGTGATGTTCTCTGGTCTCATGCCATCCTGATCATCAGCATCATCCCATGTCTTTGTTCCACGGATGTCGACAAGCTCTTCATACTTGTTTACAAATGTTATAGCAGTTATATCCCCATCGATAACCGTCACGTTATCTCCGATGGCTATTGTATTGCCATTCACTTCACATGTTACAGTGTGCTTGTAACCATCTATGTCTGCATTTGACTCTGTGACCGTATATGTTCCGGCTGGAGCGTTGTCAATCACGTAGCTTCCAAGTACAAACTGATCATATGATATATGGGTCACGCCCTCATATGACGCAGGACCTGTAATATCAAATGTTATGGCTGCCTTCTGTGCATCTGTAAGTGAATCTCCGCCATCAAACATCTTGATGATCTGAAGTCTTCCAACATTGATTGTATTCGTAATCTTTACATCAGTTACAACGCCGTCAGAATCACGGGTTACGTCTACATCTCCTGTATAACCGCTTACCTCATTCTCAACAACTGTGTATTTGATAATGTTGCCGTCTGCATCTTTCTTGTCAAGATCCGTAAATGTACCGCTCCATCCGTTCTCTTCGCTAAGAACGATCTGCTTATCAGCGATTATATCTGATGTTCCATCAGCCTTCTCAACAGCCAGATCAACAGTGACACTTGTCGGTCTCTTATTCAGCTTGTTATTGTTGTCGACCCATTCCTTTGTCACTGGAATCTCAGTCTTTTCAACTCGGACAGTCTTATCTGTATTCGTAATGGTGATCATGCCATTTACTGTACCATTGTTGTTATATGACACCGCAAAGTTCTCATCTGAGAATTCCTCTTCAGCAAAATAGAATAGATTCTTATTGTTACTGTCTACAACTGGCAGGGAAAGCTCACCACTTGTCCAGTTATTGCCCCTATTAAGTTTAACTGTTGCAACAGGTGTACTGTTTTTATCATAACTCGAAGATACTGTTGATGAATATATTTTCACAACCAGATCGCCATCCACTGGAATGTTCTCATCTGAAAGTGTTGAATTATTTGCATCCTTCCACAGCTTCTTTACCTGTATCTTTCTGTCTTCCGGCTGATTACTTATAGGGAGATCGAAATCGGCAATCTTATCTTCTCCCATACTAGTACCGCTTAATATAGGATATTTGACATCATCTATACCTTCAAGTATAGGACCCTTCTTCGAGTCCGCATCAGCGTTAAGGTTGTAAATATATACAGGCTCATCAAGAGTCTTATATCCATCCGGTGCACTAACCTCAACAAGCTTATAATAGAAGTTATAATACAGACTTCTGAGTGTGAGCTTACCTTCTGCATTCGTGATTCGCTCTTCGCTCGTATCAGGCTCTATGAGATGCCAGCTTGTATCTGAAAGATCATCCGGTGATCCATATCTGTAAAGTTCAAATTCTGCTCCTTTAAGTTTTATTCCAGACATGACTGCATCAGTCTTGATTATTGTCAAATGGAACTGCTTAACCTTTGATACGTAATTAACTCCATCATCGTGTACTTCTGTCTCAACCCTGCTGCTGTCCGCAGAACTGACTGAACCAAGAATACCAACCTGGTTACTTATAGTAGTATCAAGTGCTCCTGTGTATGACAGAACATATTTATACTTTAATATCAGTTTTGTAGAATCAGGCACATTGAGTGTCAGTGTAGATTTCTTGGCACTGTTATCATCTACATATGTATAACTGTACAGATTAGAAGGAACATTCCTTCCTGTGTCAGCATATACAAGCTGAAGTGAATCGGACTTAAGATATACATTATTAACTGATGCAGCAGATGAATAGTCATATGTGTCAACTACAGTAACTGTTCCTGTTGTTCCAAGCGTTTTGCCATCTTCATTGATATTTACAGTATATTCTATGCTCTTTGTATTCTTATCAAATGATCCAGCTGTCTTTGACATAGATGGCTTTGTTACAGTTACAGATGAGCTGTCGGTTTCTGTAGTCTTTGAGCCGTCTGATGATGTTATTGTTCCAGAACAATTGTTGACAAATGTCCTGTCATTCTCACTAATAGCAGCATCAACATCTGCATCTACCTTTACAGCATAGTACATCTCTATTTTGACTTTACTATCCCAGAAAGCCATGTCATCAATGCTGAAACTAAGCCTATTGCCATTAACAGATACATTCTTTACGTGATTTGAACCTTCCAAACCTGTTGAAGGATTGGTCTTATTGTCAGCATAATATGTTGCAAAATATACTCCATCAAGGCCTGAAACACACTCTCCCGTTCCATTTGGAAGTATCTCATTGCGGTGATTATTTATATACTGTGTATCAAGACTTGTTCCCTCAGGCAAAACGTCATAAAAATCAAGGACATCACCTTTTCCATATACAAAATTTTCGTTAAGAACTACTTTGTATATGAATACATTATCATCTTTTACATATCCAACAATGCTGGACTTCTCGTCAACACCATTGCTAATGCTGTACTTCTTCACAATGGCTCCATGAGTCTTTTTCTTGACCACGTAAGAATCCGAAACATCCTTTGATGAATTTGAAGTAGTAAATGTTCCATCATTCTTAGCTTCATAATTATCAGCATCAGTTTTTACTGTTGTTGAATATGTAAGCTCAATATTTTGAGCCTGTCCGTCGGCGTAATCAACATCCTTTAAGAATGTAATGACAAAGCCCATGATATCATAAGGATTACTTATACCCGAAAGATCATCAACAACTCGCTGATTCTCCCATCCACAAAATTCAGTTATCTGATAGCTCAACTTATAATCTGTGCCCTGAACCAAATCACCGACATGGATATTATTGATCTGTTCATTCGTAAAATAGTGATCAGATCTGTCAACATCAGGCCACTTCTTGTCAATCTTATCTGAATATGTACTGCCTGCTGTTATCTTTCCTGAAATAGTAGTCTTCCATGCAAGTACGCTGCTATCATCACCATCTGTGATGCCAACAAATTTCTTTTTTACACCACCATTATCAATTTCTACTTTGTCATTTGCGCTGTCTGAATCAGTTCCCTTAGTTATACCTACTTCGTTGTAATATGTATCAGTAAGCTTCTCACCCTCTGTGACAGCGGTCTCATATGTGAGAACAATCTTTGATCTGCGGTCGGAAAGTTCAATCTTATTAGTTCCATCTGTAAGATATACTTTACCGCCATCAAGAACTATTTTTGCCGGAAGAGAGATCTTTGTTGCTGAAGCTGTTCCGTTAATCTCTACGTCGCAATTCTTATCCTCATCAACTACATTATCATTCTTCTTATATATATCTGTGATAGTTACATCTGTAAGATCTTTCTTGTTGTCCTCATTTATAGTGATGGTCCATGTAATCTTGCTTCCATCTTCTGAAAGGGTACCTTTCTTTGATACCTTTGGAGTCTTCTTACCACCATTATAATCTATATCTCTGTGTGATGTCTCTGTGGAAGTGTTCTTACCATCATCTGCTGTCGCAGTATTATCCGAATTCACCTTGACGGTACCAACGCCATCATCAATATCATATATGACAATATCATAACTTATCTCATACTGATTGTTCGCATCAAGCTTTGGAAGCGTTCCGGTAAGCACCTGACCATCATTTGCAATATCTCCATCAGGTCCTTTCACATAATTCTCATCAGTGAGGATCGTGTCCTGCCAATTATTCAGATTCTTTTTCTTTACAATTATATTCTGGACTTTTCTTTTGGCGTTTGATCCAAGTCTGGAATCAAGCTCACCTGATATAACATCATTGAGATCAATATCACCATCCGTTCCGTACTCAGAACTTATTACAAGATTATAATTAAATGTAATCGTTCTGTTCTCAGAATCAGCCGTCACGTTAGAAACACTTTTCTTGAGCTTAAGATCTGTAGCACCATCTTTTACATATTTATATGATTTGTTTGTCTGCTCAGAATCACTTACTGTATTGTTGTCCACATCAGCCTGATTTTTCTGATTCAGATTTACGATGTCCTGTCCAAGATCACCAACTTCACTCTTTACCGTGTATGTAACTTTGTAAGACTGCTTTGCACCAAGATTTGGAAGTGTTCCGGAAATCGTGGCCGAACTACTGTCATAGGAAAGTTTCGACGAAATATCATTTCCTGATGGATCTACAACTTTTATGTTAACCACATCAGGAAGCACCCCTGTCAGATCATTCGATATAACATCTTTAAATATGAGATCAGGAGTTGTCCCCTCAGCTGATGCTGTTCCATGTTTTGAAGAAACTTCTACAGTGTAATCAAAATATACATAACCATCATCAGGATTTGCTGTATATCCGTTTGAAGCAGACTTCATCAAATCTACGTCAGGTTTGAAGTCAACTGGTACGTTGACAGTAATCTTGCTTGTAAACTTATTCTCAATTTCATTCTTTTCATTGTATTTTGAGAGATCTAATGTTACCCATGCGGAGAAGCTCGCATCAAGCTCGACATTCTCAACAAGCTTATCCTTAAATATAATAGTAGTAAGAATGCCGTCTACAACTGAATATGAACCAATCTGCACGCCATCCTTTGATATCGGTTTGTCATACACATTGTTACCGATCTTTATATTATCAGGAAGCTTATACGTAAATGAAGCATCCTCTCCCGATGCTATGATCGCATTGACCGTATCAATGTCAAAAGTGATATCCATAGCCATCTGTGTTGTTGTTCCCTGTTTTGTTGAATCGTTAGGGTCAAGCGGAAGCTTATATATCTTATGGCTTGTATTGCTTGAACCATATACCTTACCATCAGCACCTTGAATTATTACGCCGGTGATATATTTGTCCATCTCTCCCATATTCTGCGCATCTGACAGCAAAGCTATCGAATCTGTCGGGGTTGCGCTTTCATTCCCTGTTCTTGCTTCAGCTGCACTTGTCCAACTATAATTAGAAGGTGAGATCAACGTTGTGATCATAACAACAGCCAACAGCAAAGCTATGAGTTTCTTTGTAGTCTTCGTCATATTCTCATTACCTCTTTCCTTATAATCTGATCATAATCATCTATCCCCGGATGTCAGAACAGACTCTCCCCATAGACGACATTATTATAGTTCAATGTATCATAACACTAAGTAATTGTAAACAGTTTGTAAACAAAAAAACAATTTTTAAGAAATATTTGTTCACATTTGTCCTAATTTCTATTTTTATAGTTCACTTTTTCTATCCCTGTTTAACAGTTCTGTGAGTGCCTCTTTTGCTGTCATACCATTGAAAAGCACATTATTTACAGCTTCAACAATCGGCATTTCAACACCATATTTTCTTGCAAGAGCAAGTGTAGCTTTTGCCGAGTAGACGCCCTCAACAACCATCTTTACTTCAGCCATCGCCTCCTCATATGTCTTTCCCTGTCCTATGAGATATCCGGCATTTCTGTTCCGGCTATGAAGTGATGTACATGTTACGATGAGATCCCCCATGCCAGAAAGTCCTGAAAGGGTCTTTACATCAGCGCCCATTGCCAGCCCCAGTCTCATAATCTCTGCCATTCCACGTGTCATGAGCGCAGCTTTTGTATTGTCTCCAAGGCCAAGGCCATCAGATATTCCGGCTGCAAGCGCGATGACGTTCTTCACTGAACCTCCAAGTTCAATTCCCGTAACATCTGTGCTTGTATAAACTCTGAAATAATCATTCATAAATGCATTCTGGACTATCTTGGCAATCTCAATATCACGGGCTCCTGCAACTACCGTGGTAGGTATTTCTCTGCCAACCTCTTCAGCATGAGACGGACCTGACAAAACTGCAACATGTGCCTGCGGAATCTCCGACTCAATAATCTCCACAAGTGCCATAAGAGTTGACTCCTCAATACCCTTACTTACATTCACAATCAGCTGCCCTTCTTGTACATATCCGGCAACGCTCCTGGCTGTACTTCTGACAAATGGTGAAGGGACGGCACACACTACCATATCCTGTCCCATAACAGCACTCGAGGCATCTGTTGTATAATCTATGCTGTTGTTTAATATAACGCCCGGCAGCCTGTCTCTCTGCTCATGAAACTCTCTGAGCATGGCAACCTCTCTTTCATCTATAGACCAAACGATCACCTCGTGACCATTTCCAGCCAGTAAATTAGCCAGTGCGGACCCCCAGCCGCCTGCTCCAAGAACACCAATTTTCATTATCAAGTACCTCCATCTATCCTTTTAAGTATTCTTTTACCGATGTATTACATCTTGCACTGTCTTAACGATTAAAGACATTCTTATATTTTACTATTTTTTCTTAATTGAATCTAGATGTTATAGCAAAGTTATTGATATAAGTTTGATATTTTTAAAATTCAGGCTATTATTACGGCAATATTGCATGTTATGTCAACTCACTTTTTCTGAACCAAGCATTTTGTATAGTAAAATCAAATACATACTCAATCACATAATTTTAATTAGTGTTTTTCATATTAATATTCATAAAAAAGACAATATAAAAGACGGTGATATCAAAACAATACCACCGTCTTATAAAATCTAAACTATTTGTTTTTTGAACCAAATGACAGTTTATTCTCTGTACCTGCAATAAGTCTTTTGATATTTGGCAGATGCCTTATCACAGCCATACCTGCAATCACAGCAGCTAGTACAATTCCCTCTATCATCTTGCTGTTCGAAGTAAAATTGTAATCCCCATGAATTGCAAACACTGTATACAATACAAAGAAACCAATCATGATTGTAAGCGAGCCAACTGAGACATATCTTGTAATCACAACACTTATGATAAATGCCGCAAGCAATATCACAACAAGTCTCCAATCCCACAGACCAACTATCATTCCACCGCTGGCAGCAATTCCCTTGCCACCCTTAAACTGCATGTAAAACGGAAAATTATGTCCAAGCACAACACCAAGTCCTGTGTAAAGAACAAACATATACGCATTTCCTATGCCAAGCTGCCCTAGTATCACATGTGTAAGTGAACACGCTACAATTCCTTTCAAAAAATCTCCAAGAAAAACTATCAATCCAGCCTTTTTGCCGAGCACCCTGAGTGCATTCGTTGTCCCAGCGTTGCCACTGCCGTACTTTCTGATATCAACGCCCTTAAGTCTTCCATATATATATGCGGTCTGTATCAGCCCAACTCCATAACCTCCTACAAGGCATATTACTCTTATCGCTATCTCCATGACTATTTCTCTTTCCTCTCTCTGATTATGAATTTTAAAGGCGTTCCCCTGAATCCAAATGACTCTCTTATCCTGTTCTCAATATATCTTGTATATGAGAAGTGCATAAGTTCCTTGTCGTTTACAAATATAACAAATGTAGGCGGTTTTACAGCAACCTGTGTTATATAGTAAAGTTTCAGTCTCTTGCCCTTATCTGAAGGAGGCTGCTGCATCGCAACAGCTTCACTCATAATCTCATTAAGTACACCAGTAGCTATTCGGAGTGAGTGATTCTCTATGACAGCATCTATAGTCTCAAATAGTTTAGGAAGTCGCTGTCCTGTCTGTGCAGATATAAAAATGAGCTCTGCATACGGCATATATGACAGCTTATTTCTTATTTCTTCTGTAAATTTATATATGGTCTTGTCATTTTTCTCTATGGCATCCCATTTATTTACAGCTATTATCATACCCTTTCCGCGCTCATGTGCTATTCCAGCAATCTTGGCATCCTGATCTGTTATACCCTCTGTGGCATCTATAACAAGAACAGCCACATTACATCTCTCAACTGCTGATACCGTCCTTATGATACTATATCTCTCAATATCCTCTTTGATCTTGCTCTTTCGTCTAAGTCCTGCAGTATCTATGAATACATATTTCCTGCCATTTCTGACAATCTCAGTATCGACGGCATCTCTGGTGGTTCCAGCTATATCAGACACTATAACTCTATCCTCACCAAGGAGTTTATTTATAATAGAAGATTTGCCAACATTTGGTTTTCCAATGATTGCAATCCTTGGTCTCTCATCCTCTACCTCTTCTCTCGCCGACTCATCAAAATGTGAGACCACTTCGTCGAGCATATCTCCTATTCCAAGTCTTGACGATCCCGATATCGGATGTGGATCTCCAAGGCCAAGATTGTAAAATTCATACACATCCGGCATAAATTTCTCAAAACTGTCAACCTTGTTTACAACCAGAACTATAGGCTTATTTGATCTTCTTAGCATGTCAGCAACCTTTGAATCATCATCAACCATCCCCTGTCTGACATCTGTCATGAAAATGATGACATCAGCAGTCTCTATGGCTATCTCAGCCTGCTCTCTCATGCTCTTAAGTATGATATTATCAGACTCCGGTTCAATACCTCCGGTATCTATAAGCGTAAAATTGTAATCCAGCCAGTTAATATCAGCATATATCCTGTCTCTGGTAACTCCCGGTGTATCCTGTACTATGGATATCTTCTCCCCGGCAAGCACATTGAACAGAGTAGATTTACCTACGTTTGGTCTTCCAACTATGGCTACAATAGGTTTACTCATTCCTGTTTCCTCCGTTTATTTATTTACACATCATCGTCAATAAGTGCATGTATAAGATCAGCACCACTTGATTCTACAATACAAACTTTGACTTGTAAAGCATCTGTAAACTCATCAATGGTTAGATCATCAAGGAATTTCGGCTCATCCGCCATAAGTGTGTTAGATGGAAGTACAAGCCGTTCTCCAAGCGGTTTATCTTTAAGCTGTTTTATTATATCTCCACCTGTCAGAAGTCCTGTCACAGTGATTCTGTGACCAAAGAAATCATTTATGATCTTATACAGATGAATCTTCACATTCGGAAATTTTTCACCTATCCGGTCGACAAGGCGCTTTATTGAATTATATACAAGCACCCCTGTAACAGCAGAGACCTCTAGTTCTCTGTCATCACCCTCTATCTCATCAAATGCCTCATCGAATTCGTCAGACAGTAGTCTTACCATGCCGACACCGTTCTCAAGCTGTATGAAGCCGTCATATCTTTCAGCCTCAGGGAATTCTCTTCCGGCATTTATATACCACTCATCACTGGCCTGTACGAAATGTATACCGTGCTTCTCGTAGCATTCCTTCTGGAAACCCTCTATGATATCTATAACCTCACCAGCATCCTCAGCGGTAAACGGCTCCAGATGGAACAGACCATCTCTATAATCAGACAAGCCAACCGGCACCACAGACATACTCTCCATAACTGGCACAAACTCCATAAGATCTGAGATTGTTCGCCTGAGCTCATCGCCATCATTTATACCTTTACACAAAACCACCTGACCGTTCATAGGAATTCCCGCATTATAAAATTTCCTTATGCGTTCGAGTATCGTTCCCGCAAATCTGTTATTCAGCATACTACAGCGAAGTTCCGGATTTGTCGTGTGGACAGATATATTTATAGGGGCAAGATGATAATTGATTATACGGTCTATATCAGCGTCTTTCATATTGGTAAGCGTTATATAATTACCCTGAAGAAATGACAATCTGGAATCATCATCCTTAAAATATATCGTATCTCTCATCCCTTTTGGGTTCTGATCAATAAAGCAAAATATGCACTTATTATAACAGGATTTATAGTTGTCCATGAGGGAATTCTCAAAGACTATACCCAGATCCTCATCATATTCCTTGTCGATCTCAAGAAGCCATTCTTCACCATCAGGCTTTCTGACAAGGAGTTCTATATATTCATCGTTTATAAGATATTGGTAGTCAAATATATCCTCTATGGGATGATCGTTTACCGCCAAAATATTATCTCCCGGTTCGATCTCAAGCTCTTCAGCTATACTGCCATCCAATACACTTTTAACTATGTGTTCCATACCAACCTCATATTCATTTCATGTTTACAGAAAATCCCATCAGAGCATGATGACTGCGCCAAGATTTCCTCTGAGTCCATGGCTAGCTCTGTGTGAGAATAATACGTCGCTGTTGCAACACGTACATATATTTGTCACATCAATTTTTTCAGGCAGAACACCGGAATCAACCAAATTATAATAATTTGCCCTATGCAGATCAAGAAGATACTTGCCATCTCCCTTATCATACACAATTTCATCCACCTGAGCCTTCGTATAAGCATCCATAAACTGTTTTGCCACATCCTCACTTACCTCGTAGCAGTCTTTGCATATAGACGGTCCTACCGCGCATATAAGATCAGATGCCTCTGTACCATACTCCTCCTTAAGACGTGAGAGCATACATCGGCTGATCTTTGCCACAGTTCCCTTCCAACCAGAGTGATTCATAGCGACAACTTTTTTTACCGGATCATAGAAGAACACTGGTACGCAATCAGCGTAGAATGTCATAAGAGGAATCCCCGGAACATTTGTCATAAGACCATCAATTTCCCTGATATCAGTATCTCTCATGATTCCTTTACCAGCATCTTTCTCGGTTACTTTATATATATCCGTCTTATGCACCTGATCTGAGAACACAAGCTTTCTGTAATCATACCCCACTGCATCCGCAAATCTTCTGTGATTTTCCATGACAGCATCCGGATCATCTCCTCTGTGAAAGCTGAGATTCATCGATCCAAGATAGCCTTTACTGACACCGCCTATCCTCGTTGAGAATCCATGAACTACACCGGCTCTGTCTAATTTGTCAAACGTAATATATATAACCCCATTCTTATTGTGCAGATGGGTCGAATTTCCATGTCTGATATATTTTATCTCATTCATAAAGCAACTGCTCCAAACTATTTTCCCATTAAAAATATAATACCTATACTGACAACTATATCAATTATACCATGAGTACTCAAATGCGTTTTCTATGTGATGTATATTATCTTCCATAACTGTTATCACATCAAATCTAACCCCGACATCAACTCCATATCCCATGTGTTTCAGAAAATGTAAGGCCACGCGGGATATCTGTCTCTGTTTATTTGCACCCACCGCTTCCTCCGGCGTGCCTTTTCTAAAATTCGAGCGGTACTTCACTTCAACAAACACAATGTAACCATCTTTTTCTGCCACAATATCTATCTCACCAGACGCCATCCTGTAGTTTCTGGCAAGTATCACATAGCCTTTTCCAGCAAGATAATCAGCGGCAACATTTTCATAAGTCGAACCTATGCTTCTGCTATTGTACATATGTTCCTTTCTACACAAAACACAACAAATTCATATATACAAGTTCTATACAAAATTACCAATAAAACTTCTTCTATGTATGGCACATGGCCCCATGTTTTTGAGCGCAGATATATGCTCCGCGGTTCCATATCCCATATTCCTTGCAAAACCATACCCGGGATAGACACTGTCATACTCCACCATAAGTCTGTCTCTTGTGACTTTTGCTATGATGCTGGCAGCTGCAATAGACGCAGAAAGTGTGTCACCTTTTATTATTCCCTTCTGAGTGATATCAACGTCAGGAATATTTACCGCATCGTTCAGCAGGATATCAGGCTTGACGGAAAGCTTAGATATAGCCTGTCTCATAGCTTCATAGTCAGCGTTCAAAATGTTTATATCATCTATCACATCCTGATCTGCCATTCCAACACCAACAGATACCGCCTTCATCATTATCTCTTCATACAATGCCTCTCTCTTTTTAGCTGAAAGCTGCTTCGAATCATTGAGATAGAGAATGTCACAGTTTTTGGGAAGTATTACAGCAGCAGCAACAACCGGTCCAGCCAGAGGGCCACGACCGACTTCATCTATTCCACAAATATACTGTTTGTCTGCAAATTCTCTCTCAAATTGAAACATCTTATAAGATCTTTCAAGTTCGGCATGATATGTATCAAGCTTTTTTTCTGCCGATCTAACTATTTTTTTTACTCCATCTCTTTCATCTGATGCATATTTTTCTATAATTTCTTTGTAATCACGAATGTCAGCCTCTGCAAAAATTCGTTTTATATCAACTATACTTGCCATAGTTCCTCCACAAAACAGGGGCTGTTGCCATCGCTCGGCAGCGGCCCCCGTTAATACAGGCTACTCAATCTTACCAAATCCTCCGGTAAATCTGAAAACAGCCCTTCCTATTATATCCTTCTTATGTATGTTGCCGACATCAGCCACACGGCTGTCGCGGCTGTTGTTTCTATTGTCTCCAAGAACAAAATATTCATCTTCGCCAAGTGTGACTTCCTCAGAAGCAACACCACGCTTGTCCTCAGCTATAGTCTCCCTACCATATACATCACCTTGAAGTTCCTCATCATTTATATAGATAACTCCATCTTCATCTATATATACAGTCTCTCCAGGAAGTCCTATAACTCTCTTAATATAGAAAGTCTCGTCATCACCCCCATAAGGGAAAACAACAACATCAAATCTCTTAGGAGATCCAAATTCATATTCCAGCTTGTCTATCCACAGAGTATCACCACTGTGAAGAGTGTTGCTCATGGACTCGCCACTCACCTCAGTCCTTTGTCCAACATATGTGAGAACCGCCCAGCATATACCTATAACTATGAGTATATATACACATAAAGATACGAGATCTTTAACAATATTGATCTCCTTCTCCGCCTTAGCAGCTTTCTTCGCCTGCTTCTTCTCTTCCTTAAGCTTTTTCTTTATAGCCTTTTCATCTAATTCTTCATCCGAGGATGACTCAGCCTCTAGATGTGTATCGGGATCAACCGGCTTGATATCAGAATCTCCGGCTCCTGCCTGATCTTTCTTTTCTTTCTTAACATCTACAGCAACAGGTTTACCACCGTTTTCGGCAACAGCCCTGTCCCATGACCATGCTGTGTCAGGCTTCTTTACATCCGCACTTTCTTCTTTATCGTCAGACTCACCCGCAACATCTGAGTTCTCGGCATCTGATTCTTTCTTTTTTGCAAGCTTTTTCTGTTCTCTCTCTATCGCTTTCTGACGCTTTTTCTCATATTTTGCTATCTCTTTATCCCTTGCCTTTTTGGCAGGGTCATCATCAAATATTTCATTCAGAGCATCAGCTACATTCTTGTTTTCTTCGCTCATGTAATCTCCTTTAAGGTGTCTCCAGAGTGATCTTTCCAAGCTTGCCTGACCTGAAATCATCCAGGATCAAAGCAGCTGCCTTATCATAATCCAATTCGCCACCTTTTTTAATACACTGTCTCTTTTCTGCTATCTCAGTCAAAGCCTTGACCGGATCATCAGTACTTTCAATATTATACCTTTGAGCTAATGTATTACAATAGTTACAATGTAAAAATTTAATTAATTCAATTGAAATATCTGTAATATTTAATATCTCATCATTTATAGAACCGATGAATGCAAGCCTAAGTCCAACTGCCTCATCATCGAACTTTGGCCACAGTATTCCCGGAGTATCAAGAAGCTCTATATTCTTACCAAGTCTTATCCACTGTTTTCCCTTGGTAACTCCCGGCTTATTGCCAACCTTGGTACATGCCTTTCTGGCATAGGAATTGATAAACGTTGATTTACCCACATTCGGGATACCGACTATCATAGCTCTTATCGGCCTATTTATAATTCCCCGCTTCCTGTCTCTCTCTATCTTCTCACGGCATGCTTCCTGAACTATCTTATCTATTCCTTTCATGCCCATGCCATCCCTTGCATTTATACGCGCAACCGCAAATCCCTTTTCTTTATAGTAATCCTCCCACTTTGCCGTGACAGAATCATCTGCCAGATCAGTTTTATTAAGCAATATCAGTCTGTATTTGTTTCTGGCAAGCTCATCAATATCAGGATTTTTGCTGCTAAATGGAATTCGTGCATCGACAAGCTCGATCACGACATCGATCAGTTTTATATCCTCCTGCATCATACGTCTGGCCTTTGTCATATGGCCAGGATACCATTGTATATTCATAAAAGCTCCTTTATTTAACCTTTATTCTTCCGAGTATCTCACTCTTCTTTATGTTCCCAACACTCGGATATCTTGAATCCTGACTGTCATCCGGATTATCGCCAAGAACAAAGTACTCGTTCTCACCAAGTGTTATCCCTGATTCAGCAAGTCCAGCCGTTCTGATCTCGGACTCAACAGGACGATCAGACAAGGGATTGCCATTGATATACACTTGTCCATTCTGGATGAGTACAGTCTCTCCCGGAAGTCCAATAACTCTTTTTATCGAATAGTATTCAGTTTGTTTATCTACAGTTCTATAAGCCACCACGTCATATCTATCCGGAGATCCAGCCAGGTAGACAACCTGATTTGCTGTGTAATCCTGTCCATCTTTTAATGTAGGATCCATGGAAGGTCCCACCATATATACTTTTTGAAATCCAAATGCAACAAAACCATATCCGAGTATGGCTGCTGTCAGAACGACTATACACCATGCAAACATGCTCTTTACTGTCTTTTTAAATGATCTCTGTTGTCTTCTCTGTCGACGACGTTCTCTTCGCATTCTGCGAATTCTGTCATATCTTTCACTCATATAATTTCCTCACAGGTCCAAATAAGAGATTATCTCAAAAATGGCTGGAGTATGAATACTCCAGCCATCATGGTTTCTACATCACAAGCTAAATTATTTAACAAGCTCTTTAACCTTTGCTGCCTTACCAACTCTTGAACGTAAGTAGTAGATCTTAGCTCTTCTGACTTTACCTTTTCTTACTACTTCAATCTTCTCAACGAAAGGTGAATGAACTGGCCATGTCTTCTCAACACCGCATCCGCTAGAAATCTTTCTAACTGTGAAAGTCTCTCTGTTGCTTCCGCCCTGTCTCTTAATAACAGTACCCTCAAAGATCTGGATTCTCTCCTTGTTACCCTCTTTGATTCTGTTGTGTACCTTTACAGTGTCTCCTACGTTGAACTTATCAACGCTCTCCTTCATCTGTGAAGCTTCAAGATTCTTAATGTAATCGTTCATTGTGTTCCTCCTTAATATTCTGATGTTCTTACTGCCATATCACATCGGATATATTGGCACAGAGGACCATCACTCTTTTCACAACTCATTTAATATAACACAACGAAATATGTTATGCAAGTATAAAATGTGAAAAAATGCAGCAAAATCGTGTATAAAAAAGGAGTGCAGGAAAATCCTCACCCCTTTTTTATGGTGTTAAATTGGTTTTATAAGTGGACTTTATCGAACACTTAGCTTAAATACAATCTATATACCCTGTATTTTTTTTGAACACATTTCTAAGCCAATATACAGATTAGTCTACAAATCTGTTCCGTTCTTCCTTCTTATGAAAATTAGTGGAGCTGGGGGGAGTCGAACCCCCGTCCAAAAGCTCATTCACTACAGTTTCTTCCATCACAGTCAGTGTTTTAACATTCCCTCAGCCTATCGCCCACTAACATGCTATAGACCTTAGTAGCTTCATGGATTTTCTTACATCGCAAAGCTTAGATGCAAGAGTTTGCCGATGATCGACGCCATTCCTAAAGGTTCGGCGTTCCTAAAGGATGACGACTGCCCTTAGGCAGCGTATGCTAAATTATCGTTAGCGTTTATTTTTTGTCCAGCTTTTTACGTGGCTCTGGTCCACGGATGGCTTCCATAGCTTCAAAACCCCTGTCGAAACCAGTCAACCCCTGATCATATAACGATCAGCGTGTACTGATCACATCAGCCGCATACGCTATTCGTATGCACTGACATATATAGAAATAAAATTATTCCTCTGAAGTCTCAGACTGTGCATCTGCCTCAGTCTCTGTCTCACTGTCAGAAGCTGTATCGGACACTTCTTCCGTATCAGTTTCTGCAGCACCATCAGAATCTGATTTCTCAGCATCTGATGCCGTCGCTGTGTAAAGTGCACCATAGTCCTTATTCCAGGTGTCATCTATGACACTGTTCAGTCCTGAGGCACTCACATATTTAGGAATTGCTTTATAAATCTTCACTCCTACTACACTTCCAACTATAGCAGCTATGACTACGATAGTGGCTGTAATTGCTACGACCTTTTTGATCTTCTGCTTTCGCATTATCTCTTTGCGATGTTTCTTTTCATACTTTCTCTGATCAACTTTACTCTGACTCATAATACCCTTCTTCTCCAGACGTATTCTTTTGTGTATATCCATAACGGCCTGCTATATATATTACACAATATATACCCGTCATTCAACACCCTGCTAGTATAACACATTGCAATAAATAATTCCAACATTTAGTTATAGTTCACAGAATTTTTGAAAACGAAGTCTAAAAATCCCTGCTGCGGTTCTTGAGATCTCTCTCCATCTCACGCTTCATATCTTTCTTGGCGATATCCTCACGCTTATCATAGAGCTTCTTACCTCTTGCAAGGCCTATCTCCATCTTGACAAGACCATCTCTTATATACACTTTGAGCGGCATGATCGTATATCCCTTGACCTTCTGCTGGCCTATGAGCTTGTTGATCTCATATCTGTGCAGCAGCAGTTTTCTCGTTCTGAGCGGGTCTTTATTGAATATGTTGCCCTTTTCATATGGGTTTACATTCATTCTGTAGACAAAAACCTCACCCTTATCAATTCCGACAAATGCTTCCTTGATACTGCAGTGTCCCTGTCTGATGGATTTTACCTCTGTACCAACCAGCTCAATGCCCGCCTCGAACTTCTCCTCGATGAAATATTCATGATACGCCTTTTTATTATTTGCGATGAGAGTGTTTCCTCTTTCCTTTGACAAATTTATCCTCTCCTTTATACACAATGCCAAAATCAATCGATCTTGTCATCTTGTCTGTTTTCTTAACCTTTATCTGTACTGTATCACCTATGGCATAGGTTTTGCCCGTGCTCTCACCTATCATAGCATAGTCTTCCTGCGAAAAATAGTAGTAATCGTCCAACATATCCGACACATTTACAAATCCTTCTACAGTGTTTGGAAGTTCCACGAACATTCCTCTGTTCGTAACGCCCGATATAAGGCCCTCATAGCATTCGCCCACATGTTCCGACATATACTCAACCTTCTTAAGCTTTTCCACATCTCTCTCAGCTTCCTCTGCCCGGCGCTCCTTCCGTGAATTGTCATCACATACACGGTCGAGGATCATACTGTAGTGCTCTATTCTTCCTGAATCAAGCTTTCCATGTATGTTCTCTTTTATTATACGATGAATCTGCAAATCAGGATATCTCCTTATAGGAGAAGTAAAATGACAATAATATTTGCAGGAAAGACCAAAATGCCCTGTGCATTCCGTGGAATACTTTGCCTGCTTCATAGTCCGAAGTGCCATCCTGCTCACAAGATTCTCATACGGTTCTCCTTTTATCTTGTTAAGTAATTTCTGAAACTCTTTTGGATGAATATTCTCTTTTGAAGCCTTAAAGTACATTCCAAAATTACTGATAAGAAGTGCAAGCTGCTCTACTCTGTCAGCATCCGGAGTCTCGTGAACTCTGTACTCAAATGGAATATCCTGCCAGAAATAATCCTCGGCTATAGTCTCATTTGCAGCGAGCATAAAATCTTCTATGATCTCATTGGAACGTCTTCTCTCATAAACACCGATGGACATGACCTTGCCCTCTGAATCAATCTTTATCTTCGACTCATCAAAATCAAAATCTATTGACCCTCTCTTTTTTCTGCCTTCTCTTAGCAAATCTGACACATGAAGCATGAGTTCAAACATTGGTACAAGTTCTTTATATTTCTCCGTCTCCTCAGGATCTCCATCTTCCAATATGGCTGACACACTTGTATATGTCATCCTGCGGTCAACATTTATAACGGTCTCACATATCTTATGACCGGTTATCCTGCCCTTTTCATCAATGTCCATAAGGCAGCTTAGTGCAAGCCTGTCCTGTCCTTCATTCAATGAGCAGATTCCGTTTGACAGCTTATGTGGGAGCATAGGAATAACTCTGTCCACAAGGTAACAGCTCGTACCTCTGTTCAGCGCCTCTTTATCAAGTGGAGAATTCTCCTTCACATAGTGAGTTACATCGGCAATATGAACTCCAAGCTTATAGACACCATCCTTCTCGTAAAGTGTTATGGCGTCATCAAGATCCTTTGCATCCTCCCCGTCAATGGTCACGGTCTGCAGATGTCTGAGGTCCGTTCTTCCCGCCATCTCGGATGTGCTCACACTGTCCGGAATCTGTGCGAGACTGTCCATGACCTCATCAGGGAAATCTACAGGTATATCAAGTGCTCTCACCACCGACAGCACATCAGTCTCAGGATCATTTATATGTCCAAGTATCTCTATGATCCTACCCTCAGGTGATTTTACCTTATCGCCATAACTTATGATCTCAGCCACAACCTTGTGGCCTTCCATGGCACCCATGGAGTTGCTCTTCGATATGAATATATCTCCGTCTATCTTGAGATTATCTGGCACGACAAAGCCAAAATTCTTGTTTTTCTGGTATACTCCAACAACCTTTTTGAGACCACGTTCTAAGACACGGATGATAACAGCTTCCTGTCTAAGCCCCTTTGGTTTGTCCTCGGTACGGATGAGTACCGAATCGCCGTGAAATGCTCCATTTGTACTCTTCTCCGGTACAAAGAAATCATCCTTGATCCCTTCTACACGAACAAAACCGTAGCCACGCTGATTGCCTATGAAAGTGCCTTTGTAAACCCCGTCTCCGACTCTCTGATAACGTCCCTTTGCAGACCTCACTATCATACCTTCATCTGTGAGATCATTCAGAATATCGAGCAGTGTCTGTCTCTCATTACCCGGGACCTGAAGGAATGTGCACATCTCTTTGAATTTCATAGCCGGATAGTCGTCATCACATATAAATTCATATACCGTCTGTTTTCTTTTGTTGTAAAGATCCAAATCTTTATTATCCATGTATATATCCTTTCATATAAAAAATGCTTACATAATAATTGTTATTATGTAAGCATCAGAATTACTTATTAGTTGAAAAGCTTTGAATCAAGCAGTAAAGCAAATACAAAGAACAGAACAGTAAGTACAGCTGTTATTCTCTTAAGCATCTCCTGCTTTGAGCTTCCCTTATTCTTGCTCCAGTAGGAATTATCAAATCCGCCGCCTGCTCCTGATATGGAACTTGTCAGGCTGGCATCCTTTCCTTCCTGTGAAAGAACTACGATCGCCAATACTATACATATTATAACATAAACTACCATCAAAATTGTCTTAAGCATATTAACACCTCCGTTTCCGAAATTGTGTAAATGGATTTTACACCAACTTAAAATATAATAGCATAAGAAAATAATATATTCAACAACTAATTTTTATGTTTTTTCTTCTTACATGACATGATGAGCATAAAAAGACCGATGAGACTGACTGCAATTCCAAGGCCTCTGTACTTCACACGGAAAGACATACGAACGGTATTTTCTCCATCTGCCAGCCTTACTGAATAAAGGCCTCTGTCTATCAGATCTGGTGTCACTTCTTTTCCATTTACCTCTATAGTCCACTCAGCACTATATGGAATGCTTATATACAGACTTTCACCCTCATTAACATATGCCTTGAACATCGCATATCCATTCTTCATCTGAATGCTGTCTGCAGATCTGCTTCTCAGTGTTTCTGTAACCGCTGCAAGTCTCTTGAGATCAAGTGCATAGAACTGCTCTTCGCCTTCCTTAATGTCCAGCTTGTTCTTTGTGACAACCCTGACATAACATGCAGCATCACCATCCGCTGCAGGAATGTCAAATACCGACGGAGATATCCATCTGGAGTAACCTGTAGCATACTGTTTGTTCACTTTCAACATTGCCTGAAACTCCGAATTCCATGGAATGTTGCCATAGATAGAATATTCTCCATCCGGAATGTATATCTTGTACTCTCTCTTCGCATCTGTAGTTTTAATTATTTTATACTCAAGAGGTATATATATATCCGCTTTCTCACCTAAAAGCATACTGTACAGCTTTTCCTGGTATTCAAACGGATTCAGTTCATTCCAAACTGAGTCATCTGCATAGTCAGAAACAGCAGTCTTGTAGGTCAATGCCATTGGCAGCCAGTACGGATTGTCATAGACATTTATGCCGTTTAATGTACCTTTAATGTCATCATTTTTTACAAGTCCATTTATATCACAATTAGAAAGTACATACTTTACTCCGAGAAGTGAATCGGCCGCGAGCACGGACGTATTGACCGCACACATATTCTCATCACTCTTTCTATATCCAAGCCTATCCATAAGACTTATGGATACCGCATCCGGAGATGAAGTATAACCAGAAAGTCCCCAGATACTGTATGCAAGCGGCTCATCATAATTTGCACGAAGTCCCCTTCCAAGAGCATTCCTTGAACAGGTCTGATTCACTCTGTAGTCGCCGCCATCATATTCGCGAAGCGATGTTGTCATCTTGTCCATAGCTCCTACATACTCTTTGAAATCAACCGCTTTATCCACATGATAACTCCGCATCTGAAGTCCTGCGCCGTATGCAGTCTGGAGCGCAACTACAAACACAAATCCCCAGGCCACAGCTTTTCTGAGCCATCTGTGCCTGCTATATGACATTCCAAATATTCCATATATAAGCAGCGCAACAAGACACATGAACGCTATCGTCCGAAGCACCAGATATGCCGGCTGTCCTTTGAGCCAGAGATGTACCACGCCCATGGCAAATGAAAAACAAACCGCCGCTGTCACCATACGTATGGCATTCTTCTTCAGATCTTCCTTTAAGAAAAATTCCGCTGCGACAAATATTATGCACATCACGCCCACATATGAATATCTATACCAGTATGAGCCTACCTTCTTAAACATTGAAAATGCTGTGTAAAGCGGCGTCCAGTAAAAGAACATCAACATTATAAGCAGCATAAACCCTCTGATGAGTTTTTCTTTCACGCCATACCGTCTGCCGGCAAAAAAACATATGCATCCGAGGAGTGCAAAACTTCCACAATATAATGACACATTGCCAAATGAGCTAGCTGAACCAAGTGCATTTGACTCTATAAACGAAAATACATTTCCCGTGAAAGACGGATCTATAAGACCGCCAAGATCAAGCTGTCCCCTCCCGCTATACCTCATGGCACCTATGGTCGGCAGGAATAAAACACCGCTTATAAACACGCCTGTACACATGCCATACACAAACCGCACAGCGTCCCAGAGCAGTTTCTTAACAGAAAAATCCACAGTATTATCTGTATAGTACAAAACAAGTTCAAATATAAACCAGAATCCCACAAACAGGCAGTTTATCCCACCAACATACCAGTTGAACAGCACAGAAAGTCCTACAGTCACAGCCAGATATGAACATTTTTTATATCTGACAAGTCTGTAGACTCCGAGCATCATAAGTGGCAGCATATACACACCATCAAGCCACATGATATTGCTTGCCTGCGCAATTGAATATTGGCACAGCGCATAGCTGACCGAAAGGATTACGACCACAGTGTTCCTGACAATCTCATTTCTACCCGAAAGTTCAAATCTCTTATTCAGAAAATACACGCATGTCACCGCCGCACACATAAGTTTCAGCGTAACAACAACGTGGAAAAACAACATAAGTCCGGATTTCTTAAAGAATACAACAAGCAGGTTAAACGGACTTGCAAGATAATAGCTGAATATCCCTATGCACGGTCCACCCATGGTCTTGCTGAATGAATAATACACACTGTTCTTTCCTGAAAGTACATCTTTCAGATACGCAAAAAGGTCAAGATACTGATAGTCAGCATCCATGGAAGTCAGTGATTTATTACCAAATGGTACATAACCCATGACAAAGAACAGCGCCCATATAATACCGAATACACAAAACGCCGAAATGATCATTTCCCAGAACATATTTTTATTTCTATATCTGCCCATTTTAAATTCTCCCCTTAAGGTCACATAAAAATCATAATGTTCATGTAATATACCACTTTTTCTTTGCTATATAAAGTTGTACAAGACACAAATAATATTAATTAAGAAATCATACATTTTAAAGCATATATCTGCTTCTGATGTCAAATCCATGACACAGCGGTCCGCTTCCATGGCCAAGATCCATCATGGTTTTAAGAGCGCCCGATATATATTCCTTTGCAAATCTTACAGAGTCAGATACAGAATATCCTTTTGCAAGGTTAGACGCTATCGCACTTGACAGTGTGCATCCAGTTCCGTGTGTATTCGGGTTATCTATCCTCTCACTTGAAAACCATATCATATCCTCACCATCATATAACAGATCATTTGCCTCATTCACACTGTGGCCACCCTTTACAAGTACCGAGCAGCCATACTTGTCGTATATTTTTTTTGCCGCATTTTCCATATCCTGCTTTGAAGAAACCGTAAAGCCTGTAAGCGCCTCCGTCTCAGGGATATTAGGAGTTATGAGACTGGCAACAGGAAACAACTTTTCAGTCAATAGCTTTACAGCGTCATCACTTATAAGTTTTGCACCGCTTGTGGCTACCATGACAGGATCCACGACCACATTTTTTGCATTGTAAAATGTAAGTTTTTCAGCTATCACATCTATAAGCTCAGGCATCGAAACCATACCTATCTTCACAGCCACAGGGGAAATATCCGCGAACACAGCATCTATCTCATCAGCAAGGAACTCAGGTGTCACATTCATTATCGATGAGACACCTAAGGTATTCTGAGCTGTAAGCGCTGTTATGGCGCTCATTCCATATACCCCATTTGCCTGCATGGTCTTAAGATCCGCCTGTATACCGGCACCGCCAGAGCTGTCACTTCCTGCGATCGTAAGTACAGGTCTAAGAAGCTTTGTATCGGCATCGATATTCTCCAACATATCTGTAAATCCCTCAAAATAATAATCGCAATTAATCTTCAGATCGTCCTGTCTGTCACGGCTCGATTCATCATACAGACCAACTACTTTAAATCCTGCCGCATGTGCTGTACACGCCGCATGATATGCATCCTCAAACACATATGTCTCACTGCAGTTTGTTCCCATATATTCAGCGGCCTGGATATATATGTCAGGGGCAACTTTTCCAATCCCAACCTCTGAGCATGTAAATATCCTGTCAATATAATCCAGAAGCCCAAGTCTTTTAAGTGCCGATTCCACATGGCATCTGTCAGTTGATGTTGCAACTGTGATCTTCACTCCGTGTCCTTTTAGTATGGCAAGTATATCCCTGACCCCTGTTTTTTCAGGAACTTCATAAGCATAAAAATTGCTTATTGTAGTGTTTATACCATTCTTGATCTCGGTAGTATCCAGCTTAAGGTCATAATGCTCTTTGATATATTCTGCACCCTTTTGCATACTCATCGTAAAAAGTGTCTTTTCCAGATCAGGCTCAGCCTGAACACCAAGTCCAGCCAGGTACAATTCCCCTGCATGATCCCACATTGGCATGGAATCAAGCAGCACTCCATCCATATCAAATATTGCACCCTTTATATATTCTATACTGATTCTATCCATAATATCTCCTAACATTATCTGTCAAGCATAGTGCACACGGAAGTTTTAAGTTCCTCCGTTGCCTTTTTGATATCCTTCTGTCCAAATATGGCACTTATGACGGCCACACCGCATATACCAGATCCTGCAAGTTCGCCCACATTGTCCTTTGTAATTCCGCCTATAGCAATGACTGGTATTGAAACTGCCTCGCATATCGCCTTAAGCATCTCATGGCTCACATCATCCGCATCATCCTTTGAGCCTGTTGTGAACACAGCTCCAACACCCAGGTAATCGGCACCATGTTTTTCTGCAATTAAAGCCTGCTCTACAGTCTGTGCAGACACACCCAATATCTTATCCGGTCCCAGTATCTTCCTGACATCCATAGCCTCCATATCGCTCTGTCCAACGTGTACACCATCTGCATCTATATCCTTTGCAATCCCCACATCATCATTTATGACAAATGGAACTCCATATGATCTGCAGAGCTTCTGTATCTCAAATGCTTCAGCAAGGAAATTCTCATGATCAAGATTCTTTTCCCTGAGCTGTACAAATGTCGCACCGCCATCAAGTGCTTTTTTCACCTGATCATATAAGGTCTCCCCGGAGAGCCAATGCCTGTCTGTCACCGCATAAAGCAACAGTTCTTTCTCGCTACAGTTACTCATATTCTTAGCCTTCTTTCTGTACTCTTTCATACCACTGTCTATTATATGCTTCTCAAAAATTTTATTTAAAGCTTATCCATTGTTTATGAACAGCTTACTTAATCTCGTATTTTGCCCCATTTTCAAGCGTATCACCATCCATATTGTAAACAGCATCAATGATCCTGTTTCTGTAAGTGGAATTGCCCTCATAAGGTTTAAGATGTGAGTAACCTATCTCCCCCGCAAGTCCCATAACCATGACTGCAGCGGCAGCAGCTTCGAGCTTATTATCCGGATTAGCAGTCACATAGGCAGTCATCATGCCTGAAAGCTGGCAGCCAGTCCCTGTGATCTTACCCATCTCAGGTCTTCCGTTTCTTATCACATAGCATTTCTCTGAATCTGACACAAGATCTATAGCTCCTGTTACGGCAATTATTGTTTTCGTCTCAGCAGACAGTTTCTTGACAAATGCAACTGCATTATCAAGTGTATCCTCTGTAACCGCATCAGCCACATCTGCGTCAACTCCCTTTGTGCTTCCAGAACCATAAGCCAGAGTCTTTATCTCTGAGATATTTCCCCTTATAACGTCAAACTTCACTTCTTTCATAAGTCCAACCGCCGTGTCTGTACGAAGTTTGCTCGCTCCTGCTCCCACAGGATCTAGAAGGACTACATGTCCCAGCTCATTTGCTCTCTTGCCTGCAAGGTACATTGATGGAATAGTATTCTTATTAAGCGTTCCAATATTGATATTCAGTCCACCGCAGATACTTGTGATGTCGGCGACATCACCCTCATCATCCGACATAATAGGACTGCCACCGCATGCCAGAATGACATTTGCCACATCATTTACAGTTACATAATTGGTTATATTGTGCACAAGCGGCACATTCTTTTTTACGTTCTCTAGACATTTCTTTATCATCTTTAAATATCTCCTTTTCCTTCGCCAGATTAAAAGCAGATCTGACATATATATCAAACTCCTGCAGTATCTAATATACCACACAACCCCTTATAACACCAAACACTGTATCCGCAGCCAAAGACATCTTTAAGCTGCAAGAAAAAACAAGGATACTATTTTAGCTTTAACACTAAATAGCACCCTTGTTTTAACAATGCATATGCTTCTGCCCGCCGAAAGATTTCACCTTGAGTGAATCTCCCTCATATGAGTCACCGACTTTGCATTTCTCCTCATCGGCAACCGAGCTTCCTGAAGGACTATCTGGAACACTGTCAGTTTCTACAAGATTGATGTACGGACACCTTCTCACTATTTATGATCTGATTTAATCCTGGGCAGGCGGAACATCAGATGTACAATGCATACACTTTGTTGCCTTGATATCTATCTCACCCATACAGTAAGGGCACTTTCTTGTGAGAGGCGCTGCCACCTCTTTCTTCTTTCCAAGATCCATAAGTGTGTTGATTCCTTTCATAATGACAAATATGACAAATGCCATAATGATGAAATTGATCACCGCTGACAGAAATGCACCGTACTCAATATACTGTCCTGTATGGAATATCTGAAAATGTCCACCGATCTTCGCTCCGCCTATACTGTTGATTATAGGTGTGATGAAACAGTCTGTAAAAGCTGTGACCAATGACTGGAATGCTCCACCAATGATAACACCGATTGCAAGACTCATCACATTTCCCTTAAGAGCAAACTCCTTAAACTCTTCCAAAAACTTCTTCATATGCATCCTCCCAACTGAATACAGCACCGATCATAACAATCTTATATTATAATTCGGTGCCGTATCTTTTATTTATTGTTTCTCGCGCGATTGATATGACATATATCTACATTTGCTGCCATCACTCATCGCTCATCATCTTTTTTTTACTTTCTTACAATAAGTGACTTGCCTGTCATCTCTTCAGGCTGAGGAAGTCCCATAACCTCAAGAAGTGTAGGTGCGATATCTGCAAGACATCCGCCCTCACGAAGCTCTACATCTTCACCATAGTTGTAAAGAATAAATGGTACAGGGTTAGTTGTATGAGCTGTATGTGGTGCACCGGTCTCATAGTTGATCATCTGCTCTGCGTTACCATGATCAGCACAGATGAAAAGAACACCGTCAACCTTATCAATCGCCTCTACAGCAGCGCCAACGCACTTGTCAACTGTCTCTACAGCCTGGATAGCCGCTGGAATAACACCTGTATGACCAACCATATCAGGGTTTGCAAAGTTGATGATGATCACATCATACTCGCCGCCAAGGATGGCATCATTGAGCTTCTCGCTTACCTCTGGGGCACTCATCTCTGGCTGGAGATCATAAGTTGCTACAGCAGGTGACTTTACAAGAATTCTGTCCTCGTTCTTGTTAGGCTCCTCAACTCCGCCGTTGAAAAAGAATGTTACATGAGCATACTTCTCTGTCTCAGCAAGTCTGAGCTGCTTGAGTCCCTTAGCTGCAAGGTACTCGCCAAATGTGTTGTCGATCTCTTCTTTCTTGAACGCAACAAGCTTGTTAGGTATTGACTCGTCATAGTCCTTGAAGCATACATATGTGAGTGGCATACGGCCATTTGCTCTCTCAAATCCATCGAAATCGTCGCAGCAGAATGCTCTGGTGATCTCACGGGCTCTGTCCGGTCTGAAATTGAAGAATATAACTGAATCATTTGGCTTAACAAGTGATACAGGCTTACCGTTCTCTGTGATGACAGTAGGAAGAACAAACTCATCATATACTTCCTTGTCATATGACTCCTGCATAGCTGCTACCGCGTCCTCTGCCTGAACACCCTCACCTGTTACAAGTGACTTGTATGCAAGCTCTACTCTGTCCCATCTGTTATCTCTGTCCATTGCGTAGTAACGACCCGACATAGATGCGACCTTACCTACACCGATCTCCTTCATCTTGGCAATGAGCTCTTCAAGGTATCCCTTACCTGATGCAGGTGGTGTATCTCTTCCATCGAAGAATGGATGAACGTATACGTTCTCAAGGTTCTGCTTCTTGCAGAGCTCAAGGATCGCATAAAGGTGTGTATTGTGGCTGTGAACACCACCATCTGAGAGAAGTCCCCAGAGATGAAGATCTGAATTGTTCTTCTTGCAGTTCTCTATTGCAGCGAGCATCTCCTCGTTCTCAAAGAAATCTCCATCAGCGATTGCCTTTGTGATTCTTGTAAGCTCCTGATATATGATACGGCCTGCGCCGATATTCATATGACCTACCTCTGAATTACCCATCTGACCGTCTGGAAGTCCTACAGGAAGTCCTGAAGCTGCGCCCTGTACAAATGGTGCTGTAGCCATAAGTTTGTCCATAACAGGTGTCTTTGCAAGTGCTACTGCATTGCCCTCTGTCTTGTCACTGAGACCATATCCGTCGAGGACCATTAAAACTACTGGTTTCTTACTCATAATTTTTCTCCTTTTTATTTATTCCGACCGCCATCAAATGGATAAATCCATACCTCGTTTTGTCAGAAATGCTGATAATAACTGACTTATAAAACGACAAGGCAGTCTCTTAGTCTTAATTCACTCAAATGAGATTATACTTATATAATGCCAATTTTTCAAGCCGTGATGACATGCTTTATCTATGTTTTTATTATAATAAAAAGCATATTCATAAAATTTTTATCATTTTTCTTTCAAATGTACATTTACAGCTCAGATCCTGTTCACATACAAATCCAATTACAGATTGATGTCCAGCTCAACCGGACAGTGATCAGATCCCATGATATCTGTGTGGATCTTTGCATCGACAAGTTTATCCTTCAGACTCTCCGAAGTGAGAAAATAGTCGATACGCCATCCTGCATTCTTCTCCCTTGCCTTGAATCTGTACGACCACCATGAATATATATTCTCCTGATCAGGGTAGAAGTATCTGAATGTATCAATAAATCCATCGTCAAGAAGCACTGTCATCTTCTCTCTTTCCTCATCTGTAAATCCAGCATTCTTCCTGTTTGTCTTTGGATTCTTTAGGTCAATCTCATTGTGAGCCACATTCATATCGCCGCAAACTATGACCGGCTTACTCTCCTCAAGCTTTTTCAGATATGCTCTGAAATCATCCTCCCACTTCATTCTGTAATCAAGTCTTGCCAGCTCATTCTGTGAATTTGGTGTATATACCGTCACCATGTAGAAGCTTTCATATTCCAGTGTTATGACACGTCCCTCATGGTCGTGTTCATCTATGCCTATTCCATTCGTTACACTGAGCGGCTCCTCCTTTGTAAAAATGGCTGTACCTGAATATCCTTTTTTATCTGCATAGTTCCAGAACTGGTGATATCCCGGCATATCAAGTGTGAGCTGTCCTTCCTGCATCTTGGACTCCTGTATACAGAATATATCTGCATCTATGCTGTTAAAAAAGTCCATGAAGCCTTTACCGGCGCATGCCCTTATTCCATTTACGTTCCATGAGATAAGTTTTTTCATAATTTCTATACCATTTTATCCTTCCATTATTATTCTGGGAAAATCATGTTTTATTTTATCATGTCGCCTGTCGGCTCCATGCAGGCATTCGCGTTATGACGGCTTGCGCAAGCGCACCCGTCGCAACGCTCATTATATCATATTTTATTTTCTCGTACAAACAACCATCCTGACTGACAGCTCATTAAAAAATCACCAAACTCCTGCTATGGCCACAATGAAAAAGGCAGCGACGATTCGCCGCTGCCTAAGGGTATATATTATGTTTTTAGGGGCCAAATTTAATTTTTTACAAATGATACATTTGATATAGAAACTGTATGTGCTCCAAGTGTGTATCCTTCAACATATCCCATTGAGAAGAATAATCCGGCGCCTGTATCAACAGTGATACCATCTGTGAAAACTTCTTCCTTAGGTGTAATTGTGAGTGTTATATCCTTAGCCTCACCAGCTGTAAGAACCACATCTTCACCGCCATGCCATGCATATCCTGCTGAAGGAGTCATAACAGCAACCTTCACAACTCTATCAACATCAGAAAACAATGTACATTTAAGCGTATATGACTCGCCCTGCTCAAGGGATAATCCCATCTGCTTAAGCTGGATGTTCCAGTCTGCCTCACCCACGTTTGCAACACTGTATGTGATCTTTCCATCTCCAGCCTCAAATGTGGCATCTCCAGGAGCAGTCACTGCATTTTCCCAACCGGCAAGGCTACCATCCTCACTCATCTCAAATTCTGAATTTGTGATAAGATTCTTGCCTACAGGCACATCTATCTCTGGAGCTGAAGTCTTTTCAAGGGTAATGTTATCAATACATATTCTATGCTGATCTGTAATCGCCGAACCATTTTCTCCGCCTGCACCAAGTGCAATATTGAAAATACTCTCTTCGTCTGTGTCACAGGCCATCTGGAATGTGTTTGAAACAGTCACATATTTCTGATCAGCCTGATCGTATGCATCAAGCTTTACTGTCTCCTGAACATACGGTGTCCAGTCCTCTGCACCTGTACTATCCTTATGTGTGCTTCCATCTCTCTGTATTGCATACTGAACAGTTCTTGACACAGAGCTCTTTATATCAAATGAAAGCTTGTACCACTGTCCTTTCTCAAGCTTGATATTATTCTGCTTGAGCTGTATCTTCCAGTTCTGGTCACCTGAATTCTTTATTGTGAAGTCAGCAGCATTGTCCTCCTTCTGGCTGTCCACAACAGACTCTGCATCCGCACTGCTGTCTATATACACATCATATCCAGCAAAATCTGCTGAAAAGTCCCCATTGAGGAGAAGTGAATCCTGCATTATCTTCACATTGTCTAACAGAACTTCTCCGCTGTTACCAAAATCAATGCTGATTGAACTGTCAGTCACTTCTTCTCCGGTCTCAAACTTGTAAACATAATTCTTAATTCCTTTATCCAGAGTTACAGCAAACTTTGAATCTCCTGTAGTGATAATTATATTCTTTCCCTCAGTTGCAGTCTCAGCATCAAATTTAAGTATATACTTTGTATTTGGGGCATAAGCAAGCTCATCCTGTGATAATACGAAGCTGCCATCTATACTCTCATCCAATGACTTGTATGAAAATCTTCTTCCGTCAGACAGACCTGTCACCTTATACTCAGCACCGCAATTGTTGCTGACTGTCCAATATCCAAGTCTTCCTGTTCCTTCCTGAAATTCTCCATTGTAAACAAGGTTTCCATCAGCGAGGATCGTCTTCTTGTCAACTATCTCAGTCTGATTTGTCTTTACCAGCTTTACATTTGCAATATGTACACCAGCCACGCTTCCCTGATTGCCGAAGTTGAATTCTATTCTTCCCTTGTCATCAGATGAATCAGTCATCGTATACTCATACTCAAATGTCTGTTTCTCTGTTGTCATATCAAATTTTGTATCCTTAAGATATCTTCCCCATGATCTGGTTGGCGCTGAGACATCAATAATACCTGTTCTCGCCTCATCCGCCCACGCATCAAATGAAAGCTTGTATGTGGCACCTTTTTCTACAGGAATATCAGGCTGTACCAGCTGTATGCTGTAATCAACCGTTCCTGCATCAACTGTATTTATGTTGATTGTATTGTTCTCGATGACCGCTGTTCCTTCGCCGCCATTCTGCGCCATAAAAATCCAGTTTTCTGCATCTCCCAAATCCTCGGTCTCACTAAAATCACCATTTATTACATAATTGCCATTTTCATCCGGATCACGAATTATAACTTCACGCTCTGGCTTTGTCACATTTTCGTCATAAGACTCCTTCTGGTATACTCTCACATAATCAACATATAAACTCTCACTGTTAATATAATCTGCATCTGCATCCGGATTTCCTGGCCAATTGCCGCCAACTGCAAGATTGAGTATTACATAGAATGGCTGATCAAACGGTGCCGGATAAGTAACTGTACCTTTTCCGGCAGTTGTAGAATACCAGTCATTTGCCTCATGCATCTTAACTCCATCTACATACCACGTAATTTTTCCAGGCTCCCAGTCGCATGTAAATACATGATAGCTGTCCGCAAATGACTTTCCATTTGAAAGTGTATATTTTCCCTGTGACTCTGAATGCGGATTGCCATAGTGAATCGTTCCATAGGTTGTATATGTATTGTCTCCAAGAACCTCCATCACATCTATCTCACCACATCTAGGCCACTGTCCATACAGACTCTCATTTGTAGGCATCATCCATGCTGCAGGAAGATAACCCTTACCTGTAGGAACCTTTGCTCTGAACTGTACTCTGCCATACTTGAAATCCTGCTTATTCTGTGTGTTTACTCTTCCTGATGTATATGATATGGAACCATCCTCATTTACTTTTTTCTTTGAGCTTATAATAAGTTTGCCATTCTTAACCTTTATATTATCTTCAGAATCAACATATGACTGAAGCTCATTATTAACCCAGCCAGGCTCATGGAGTTCAACATTCCAAATATCACGGTTGAGCTCTGTTCCGCCAAATTCATCATGCCATAAGAGCTTATACCCCTGCGACTCGTATTTATTTTCTACAGTCACCTTCTTCTTTACAGTCACTTTACATGTTGCTTTCTTTCCTGAACCGTCAGCAGCTTTTGCTGTGATTGTAGCTGTACCTGGTGCTATAGCCTTCACAACGCCTTTTGCTGAAACCGTTGCAATCTTTTTATTGCTCGATGTCCAACTTAACGTCTTTCTGGTTGCCGATGCAGGAGCGACAGTAGCTGTAAGAGTTTTACTGCTTCCCTCTGTGATAGTGAGTGTTGCCGCTGAAAGCTTGATAGAAGTAACTGGCTGTTTTACTGTAATCTTACATCTTGCATATTTACCACTTCCATCCATAGCCTTCGCAGTTATATATACTGTTCCAACCCTAACTGCTTTTACAACACCTTTCGAGGAAACTGTTGCTATTCTTTTATTTGATGATGACCACAGAATTCTCTTATATGTGGCTTTCTTTGGAGCAATTGAAGCTTTTAACGTCCTGCTGGTTCCTTTAAACATATTCACAGCCTTTGCAGACAATGTAACAGTCTTCGTAGGAACCCCAACATAAACAATAAACTTGTACATTACCCTTGGGTTTGCAGCACTCTTTACTGCTACAACCGCTTTTCCTGATCTTACCGCTTTGACAACACCCTTGTTGTCAACTGTAACTATCTTCTTATTTGATGATACATATGTTACTTTTTTACTGATCTTGCCTGTAACTACAACTCTAGGTTTCACCTGAAACTTTGTACCCTTTTTTAGTACAAGTTTATTTGTGACAAGATTTGTCACGGTTACAGACTTTACCGCAGCTTTTGATGTTGCAGCGCTAACATCTGATGGACACAGAGTGATCAACATGCAAACTACAAGCATCATAGCCACAAGCTGTTTTAACCTTCTCATAAAATACTCCTCTCCAAAAATAAAATGATAATATTCACGACGTCGCATCTTTATAAAGTACTTTGATAATAACATCTTACACATTTGTTATATATCTTTTTATTGCTTTTTATATCGTTTACATGATATATTATAGGGGGATTAATTGAAATATTCACCCAGGCACAATCCACCGGAAAGGATTTATACACATATGAAATACTCAAAGGAAATATTCTACCAGGAATTTATAAGACGCGAAGATTCAACCAACAGAGCGCCCTATAATCCTGAACTTGAATTCTACTCAATAATACAAAACGGAGATACAGAACAGGTTAAAGAATTGTGTAAAGCCTCACCACTTAAGGATAAAAAAGGACTTGGTATATTATCCGAAAATCCCGTCAACAACATAAGATATCATTTCGTTATAACAACAGCTCTTGTTGCAAGATACTGTATTGAAGGTGGTCTTGATGTGGCAACAGCTTACAATCTCAGTGATTTTTATATAAAAAAGTCAGATACAATGAAGTCTGTGGAGGATATATCTGAATTACATGCGTTCATGTGCATAGACTATGCAAAAAAGATGCGAAACCTTAAGAAAAATTTCATATGCTCCAAACCGGTCGCAGAATGCATAGACTACATATACGATCATCTGCATACCAGGATCACTGTTGAGATTCTGGCTAAACGTGTCAATCTCACCCCGTCATACCTGTCAAGACTGTTCAAAAAAGAGACTGGGGATAATATCGGACATTATATAAAAATGCTAAAACTTGATACTGCAAGGAACATGCTCATGTACTCTGATTATAGCCCTGCCCAGATAGCACAGACTCTCGCATTTCCAAGTCAGAGTTATTTTACCGAACAATTCAAATTACATACTGGTCTAACACCTGCGAACTATAGAAATATAAATTTCAGGCAAACCCCATTTCATAAAAACAATACTTAGTTCCTGAAATATACCACCTTGTTTTTCTAAGCGTAAACAAAAGGGATTACCTTGTGATAAAACACTTGATAATCCCTTCCAATATTCTATATCAGATTTATTCTAAAACTAATATAATTTTAGCCTGTTTAAAATTACTTTCCAGCATTTACAACCTGACCGAAGTCAGCCTTGAGTGAAGCACCGCCGATAAGACCACCGTCGATGTCTGGCTTTGCAAGGAGCTCAGCAGCGTTACCAGCGTTCATAGAACCGCCGTACTGAATTCTTACTGCCTCAGCTGTATCTGTATCGTAGATCTCAGCGATGAGATCACGGATTCCCTTACATACTTCCTGTGCCTGATCTGATGTAGCTGTCTTACCTGTTCCGATAGCCCAGATTGGCTCGTAAGCGATAACCATTGACTTAACCTGATCTGCTGTTACGCCAGCGAGGTCTGACTTGATCTGGAGACGGATCCAGTCCATAGTAACACCGAGCTCTCTCTGCTCAAGTGACTCACCACAGCAAAGAATAGGTGTGATACCAGCCTCAAATGCCTTCTTAACCTTCTTGTTGAGAAGAACATCATCCTCCTTGAAGTAATCACGACGCTCTGAATGTCCGATGATAACATACTTAACACCAGCATCTACAAGCATTGCTGCTGAGATCTCACCTGTGTAAGCTCCGCTCTCCTCGAAGTACATATTCTCTGCACCTACAGCTACGTTTGTTCCCTTTGTTGCCTCAACAACAGGTACGATATCGATAGCTGGTACACAGTATACTACATCTACGTCATCATTCTTTACTAAGTCCTTTAACAGGTTTACAAGTTCAACAGCCTCGCTAGGAGTCTTGTTCATCTTCCAGTTACCTGCAATAATCTTCTTTCTTGCCATTGCAATCTACCTCTTATATTGTATTTTTTTTGATGAATGCCGGACATATATGAGACTCTGCCGGCATCCACCGTTATAATCTTTATATCTATACGATATATAAATTACTTGTCGTTAGCTGCTGCTACGCCTGGAAGCTCCTTGCCCTCAAGGAACTCAAGTGAAGCTCCACCACCTGTTGAGATGTGGCTCATCTTTGAACCGTAACCAAGCTGGTTTACAGCTGCTGCTGAATCTCCACCACCGATGATAGTTGTAGCGTCTGTGTCAGCAAGTGCTGCTGCAACTGCCTTTGTACCAGCTGCAAGTACAGGGTTCTCGAATACACCCATAGGTCCATTCCAAACAACTGTCTTAGCTGTCTTAACTGCGTCTGAGTAAAGCTTGATAGTCTTAGGTCCGATATCACAGCCTTCCTTGTCTGCAGGCATCTTGTCAGCGTCAAATATCTCTGTCTTGATGCTTGGATCGTCGATAGGGTTAGGGAAATCCTCGATCATAACTGTATCAACTGGAAGAAGAAGCTTCTTGCCAAGGCTCTCTGCCTTTGCCATCATCTCCTTGCAGTAATCGATCTTGGAATCGTCTACAAGTGACTTACCGATCTCATATCCCTTAGCCTTAAGGAATGTATAAGCCATACCACCACCGATGATAAGTGTATCGCACTTCTCAAGAAGGTTTGAAATAACGTTCAGCTTGTCAGCAACCTTAGCGCCACCGAGGATAGCTACAAATGGTCTAACTGGGTTCTCTACTGCATTGCCAAGGAAGTCAATCTCCTTCTGCATTAAGTAACCAACTACTGCTGTGTCAACAAGTCCAGCAACACCAACGTTTGAGCAGTGAGCTCTGTGAGCTGTTCCGAATGCATCATTTACAAATACATCACAGATGCTTGCAAGATCCTTAGAGAAAGCCTCTCCGTTCTTTGTCTCCTCAGCTCTGAAACGAGTATTCTCAAGAAGGATAACCTCTCCGTCCTTCATAGCGTCAACTGCAGCCTTAACTGTGTCATCAACAACCTCAAGGCTTGGTACGAACTTAACTTCCTGTCCAAGGAGCTCTGTAAGTCTCTTAGCAACTGGTGCAAGAGTCTTAGTCTGCTTGTCTTCCTCAGTCTTAACCTTTCCAAGGTGTGAACAAAGGATAACCTTTCCACCGTCAGCGATAAGCTTCTTGATTGTTGGAAGAGCTGCAACAAGTCTGTTCTCGTCTGTAATCTCTCCGTTCTTTAATGGTACATTGAAGTCGCATCTGCAAAGCACGCGCTTGCCCTTAACATTGATATCATCTACTGATTTCTTGTTTAATGACATTTCTAATTCCTCCTAAATAATGTTATAGAACAGAAAACTATAAGTTGTCCTCTGCCCAGCTACCTACCCGCTCTTATGCGGGAACATAGAAACGCATAATTGCTTTCTACGAAGAAAAAAGGGCCCGGTCCTTGGAGACCGGACCCTCTATTAGGTCTAATAAATACTTTTAAATGAGCTTACATTATAAAAGCTAATTATAGCTTGAAATAACTTATGCTAACTCTGCGAAGTACTTGATTGTTCTAACCATCTGGCTTGTGTATGAGTTCTCATTGTCATACCATGAAACAACCTGAACCTCATATAAATCATCAGCGATCTTTGATACCATTGTCTGAGTTGAATCAAATAATGAACCATATCTCATACCGATAACATCTGATGAAACGATTGGATCTGTGTTGTAACCAAATGACTCTGAAGCAGCAGCCTTCATTGCAGCGTTGATTCCATCAACTGTTACATCAGCACCCTTAACAACTGCTGTAAGGATTGTTGTTGAACCTGTTGGAACTGGAACTCTCTGAGCTGATCCGATAAGCTTGCCATTTAACTCTGGGATAACAAGACCGATAGCCTTAGCAGCACCTGTTGAGTTAGGAACGATATTAGCAGCACCTGCTCTAGCTCTTCTTAAATCGCCCTTTCTGTGTGGTCCGTCAAGTATCATCTGATCGCCTGTGTAAGCGTGGATTGTTGACATGATACCAGACTGGATTGGAGCATAGTCATTAAGAGCCTTAGCCATTGGTGCAAGACAGTTAGTTGTACATGAAGCTGCTGAGATGATCTGATCATCAGCTGTTAATGTATCCTGGTTAACTGAGAATACGATAGTCTTAAGATCATTACCAGCTGGAGCTGAGATAACAACCTTCTTAGCACCTGCGTTGATATGAGCCATTGACTTCTCCTTTGAGCAGTAGAAACCAGTACACTCAAGAACTACATCAACACCGATCTTACCCCAAGGAAGGTTGTTTGCATCTGCCTCCTTGTAGATTGTAAGAGTCTTACCATCAACTGTGATTGTGTTAGCCTCATCATCAGCTGAAACTGTGTGAAGGTTCTCACCGATCTTGCCACAGTATCCACCCTGTGCTGTATCGTACTTGAGAAGATCTGCAAGCATTGAAGGCTTTGTTAAATCGTTGATTGCAACAACTTCATAACCCTCTGCACCGAACATCTGTCTGAATGCAAGACGACCAATACGTCCAAAACCGTTAATTGCTACTTTTACTGCCATTTTTTATTCCTCCTAGGTTTTTGAAATATAATAAAAGTATTTATCAATCTGCCACGCAGGAACGTGGCAAATAAATCGTGTTAAATACACAAGCTAATCATACATTCTTTGGCTATAAATTTCAAGCCTTAATCTCATTTTTTTAGTTACCATTTATCCAAAATACACAAAGTCATTATTACAAATTATACTAATAAATAATAAAATATATCGATACATAACACCATCCTAAGCATGTAATTATTATATATACAGCGCACTTCAGCTTATATTTACATAATGCATTCTCTGCAGGACATATTCTGTATATAGCATATTCTGTATATAGCATATTCGGTACATAGGCACTTTCTGTACACAGCATATTCTCCATGAACTGTCTTCAGCATGAAAATACGCTATATGTGATTCTTCACCTTTATGAATCAATCCGAGTTACAGTCAGTGAGAATCTATAGCATTGTTACAATCAGTGAGAATCTATAGCATTTTCACTGATTGTGATATTTGCAAATTTAAAAGTACAACTTTTTATCTTTTTTCTTGAAATCGCCTAAAAAGTTAAAATCATCCTAATAATTATCACTTTCAGCTCTTTTTTATTGAAAAAGATAAAATTTTATATATTACAATCACAATCAAGACAAAAAAGACAAAAACTCAACGTTATCAATATATTTAGATCAGGCCATACCACCGAGTCCCAGCTTGATAATGATAAAATACATAGTTCAATTATGAGATATAAAGCTCGATAATAATAAATCGCATAATCCACTAACAAGATATCCAGCTCGATAATAATAAATCACATAATCCACTAACAAGATATCCAACTCGATAATAATAAAAAGCTAGTCCAATTATGATATATCCGGATCAATAAGAATGAATCTTTCAGTACAATAATAACAAGTTTCCTCAATATCCATATTTCATATATTTTTTCACGTTCTCTATGGTATAATGTGAATCGCACAATCTGCACAAAATGGATATTCTCCATAAATATATTGTAATAGGAGGTATGAATAAAATGATCATTTGTGATTCACATGTACACTCAGAATTTTCCAGCGACTCCTCTGCTCCATTGGACAGTATAATCCAGAGAGCTATACAGCTTGGGATTCCTAAAATATGCTTGACAGATCACCACGATATAGATTTTCCGATCAACCCTGAAGACGGATATGACTTTCAGCTTGACTTCAAATCTTACTTTGCTACACTTGATAAGATCCATGACAAATACAAAGATATAATTGATGTGAGAAGCGGCGTGGAGCTTGGCCTTATGAATACTGTCGCTGACAAGGCAAAAGCTATCGCCAACACTTATAAAGACAAGCTTGACTTCATCATCGGCTCATCACATCTCGTAAGAGGGCTTGATCCATATTATCCGGCCTACTATGAAGGGCGCACAGAGGTAACTGCAATCAGAGACTATTTCGAGTCAATCCTCGAGAATGTAACTCTGATCGACGATTATGATGTATATGGCCATCTTGATTACGTTATCAGATACTGCCCTTCAGGCGAGAAGGCATTTAGGATTCCTGATTACATAGATGTATTTGAACAGATCTTCAAGATCATTATCCCAAAGGGCAAAGGTATCGAGATCAACACAGGAAGTCTGTACAAGAACATGAGTTACGCACACCCGCATATGGATATATTAAAACTCTACAGGGAAATGGGCGGTGAGATCATAACTGTGGGATCTGACGCCCACAAACCGGAATATCTCTGTTATGATTTTGAAACCTATGCAAGAGATGCACTCACATCCCTTGGCTACAAATACTACTGCACCTTCAAGAACAGAAAACCGGAATTTAACCAACTGTAATGATATTAAACAGATAACAACAGATTTAATCAAACTGTAATAGATTTAATCAAATCTACAACAGATTTAATCCAAATACAATGGATTTAATCCAAATACAGCAAATTTAATCAAACTATAAAAACAGCCAAATGTCAGAACTCAGCATATATATCCTTCACCACCATTATAGCGACAAGGTTTATATCGTTCCAACATTTGGCTTTTTATATTGTTTTAATGTTCAATTTTACAAATACAGCCTACTCACTAACCACTGCTTTCCGCAGACAGCGCCTACATCATATACGTATAGCTGTCTGAGAAAACATCATTCTTATACCTTCTATCATCTCCCGCATAAAACGGACTGTTCGGTATATCATGTACATCCATATGACGAAGCTCATATAACCTCTTTCCACCAGGGCCTTTGAGCTTATCATAGACTGCATTCGGGCAGCTCTCAAGCAAAGTTCTGAGAAGCTTTTTTCTCTCCTCTTTACTAAGATGGTTAATATTGACGAACAGCGAATTTCTATCATTTCTTGTATACAGAACGTAAAAATAATTATCGCTCGTATATTTTGAACCAGGTATCATATGGTCTGTAATGAGATATACGTCCCATCTGTATGCCAGCTGAGGGCGTTTCCAATCAGTTGCAATTATATTCTCGGAGAGTTTGATGTATCCATCATCATACTGCAAATCATCATACAGCTCATCTGCCATATCAAGGATCTTGTCATTGCCAAATTTCTTTGCCTGTTTTCCGGGATTGAGCACAAGATATATTCCAAACAGTAAGGCAAAAACAAATATGAGAAACATAGGTCCTATAAGCATCACATAAGAAATTTCTACGTCATCTTCAAAAAAAGATTTAAGCATAAAAAAACATGCGACAGCCATCGGCAGGCCAAGTGCTATAGATATACGCCCCTTCTTTTTGTAGTAATTCAAAATCTTCTGTCTACCCATATTATATTCCTCCTAACAAATACTTCCACCGCCAAGTACATGATCGCCCTCATAGAAAACAACTGCCTGTCCTTTGGTCACAGCTCTTACAGGTTCATCAAATACCGCCTCAACAAGATCATCACCTATCTTTCTGATCGTGCACATACTTCCTTTGTGATTGTATCTTATCTTGGCTTTCACATGCATAGGTTCTGTCAGATCTTCTATAGACATAAAGTTGAGCCGGTTGCAGACCAGTCTGTCAGAGAACACATCACCATTTTCTCCGATCACAACCTGATTTGTCTCCGGTATGATATCAACCACAAATACAGGATGCCCCATGGCAAGGCCAAGTCCCTTTCTCTGTCCAATCGTATAGTGGATTATTCCTTTGTGCCTGCCTATAACTTTGCCGGTCACATCAACAAAATCCCCCGGACTTGAAGGAAGTCCTGCCTCATTCTCAAGATATCCTGCATAATCACCGTCAGGAACAAAGCAAATATCCTGACTGTCAGGCTTATGGGCAACCATAAGTCCGTGCTCCTCTGCTATCCTTCTTATCTCAGGCTTACTGTATTCACCAACAGGCATAAGAGTTCTCGCAAGCTGTTCCTGGGTCAGATTATACAGTGCATAAGTCTGATCCTTCTCAATCCCCTTTGCCTCCTGCAATGTATATCTGCCATTTGGAAAACTGATAATTCTTGCGTAGTGTCCTGTGGCTATATAGTCCCCGCCTATCGCCATGCATCTGGTGAGCAGAGACTCCCATTTCACATATCTGTTGCAGGCAATACACGGGTTCGGAGTCCTGCCCTGCCTGTATTCATCAACAAAATAATCTATCACATATTTCTTGAATTCCTCTTTGAAATTCATAACATAGTACGGAATATCAAGCTGTGACGCAACTCTTCTGGCATCATCCACAGCAGAAAGTCCACAGCACCCGGCATGGGCACTTACAACATCTCTGTCCTCGTCCTGCCATATCTGCATAGTGACACCGATCACATTGTACCCCTGCTCTTTTAAAAGCAATGCGGCTACAGAAGAATCAACTCCCCCTGACATTCCTACACATACTGTCTTTCTATTTAAATCAAGCATATCTATCCCCTTGCCGCAGATCCTGCAAAACAACAGGTCATATCCCGCCATCCATACGCAGCGCAGCAAACAATCCTAATCTTTTTAAGTTACAAATAAAATTATACAATTGAGATATTTGTTTGTAAATCACTGATTTCTCTTTATGAAATCCTGATATGCAGGGGACATATTTCTGAGATTCTCAACAATTCTCTTCAGATTGTCAACCACAAAATCCCCTTCCTCCATGGTGTTTTCGTATCCAAGCGTAAGTCTCACAGCCCCGTGTGAGATCTCCTTTGGAAGGCCGATTGCTGTCAGGACATGCGATGGATCTACGGAACCAGATGTACATGCAGAGCCGGCAGATGCACATATTCCCGCCATATCAAGCATGATGAGTATCGTCTCCCCCTCAACAAACTGAAAACTAATATTTATATTGTTAGGCAGTCTTTCTGATTCGTGTCCATTGAGCCTTGAGTATGGTATCTCAGCAATTATACGGCGGATCATATGATCCCTTATCTCCGTCTCTCTGCCCATCCTCTCATTCATAGAAAGAACAGCCAGTTCCGCAGCCTTTCCCATACCAACGATTCCAGGCACATTTTCCGTGCCTGCACGCCTTCCACGCTCCTGCTGTCCTCCATGAATAAAGCTGCCAATCTTCACGCCACTTCTCACATACAGAAAGCCTACCCCCTTCGGGCCATTCAGTTTGTGGCCGCTGCAACTGAGCATATCAATATTCATGGCATTTACATCCAGAGGAATCTGTCCATATGCCTGAACCGCATCTGTATGAAAGAGTATTCCGTGTTCATGGGCTATCGCGCCAATCCTGCTCACCGGCTCGATAGTGCCTATCTCATTATTCGCCGTCATAACCGATATAAGGATTGTATCAGGCCTTATGGAAGCTTCCAGTCTGCCTGTATCAACCATACCTTTCTCATCCACATCAAGATACGTCACGTCAAACCCTTGTTTTTCAAGATACTGACACGTATGCAATATAGCATGATGCTCTATCTTTGTCGTGATGATATGCCTGCCCTTTTCTGAAAACGCTTCAGCGGCTGCTTTAAGTGCCCAGTTATCTGACTCTGAACCGCCACCAGTGAAAAATATCTCCTCGGGCTTTGCTCCGATCGAATCGGCAATTATATCCCTCGATACATTTATGACATCCTTATTCCTGGACGCAAATGTATACACACTTGAAGGATTACCATATTTTTCTGTAAAATAAGGCAGCATGGCATCGAGCACTTCCGGTCTCACCGCCGTTGTCGCTGCATGATCCATATATATAAGCTTTCCCATATCCGTTCTCTTTTCATTTCAATTTCTGCAATCTGACATAAAAATTTTACTACTATATATTATTCTATTACAATTCAAATGCCACGTGATATATCTACATTTGTTCTGCGCATATCATTTTTTCATTCTACATATGTCACTTTTACCAGTAAGTTCAGACCATCTGTCCATTTTCAAGTGGCTTTACTATCTTTTTATACACCCTGATAAGGAGTATCAGTGATATTGCAACACTGAAAATCTCTGCAATCGGGAACGCCGCCCACACACCATTCACACTATTCATAGCCTTTGATAAGAAATACGCCACAGGCAGTATGACAAATAGCTGTCTCGCCATGGATACTATCATACTGTACACACCCTTTCCTACAGCCTGGAACATTCCTGAACAAGTAACCGAAAATCCTGCAAATATAAACGCCGTACTCATGATCCTGACAGCCGGTATACCCATGGAAAGCATGTCGTCAGTGGCATCAAATATTTTTAGGATCTGTCCCGGAAAAATCTGCATGATAACAAGACAGAACAACATGATAGAGCAGCCCACCATGACACCAAGCTTCATAGTACGCTTCATTCTGTCCGGCTTCATCGCTCCATAATTGTATGATATTATCGGTATCATTCCGTTATTCAATCCAAATACAGGCATGAACGCCATACTCTGAACCTTAAAATATGCTCCAAATACCGCAACCGCCAGTTTTGAAAATGAAAACAGTATACGATTCAGAAAATAGTTCATCACTGAACCTATCGCAACCATTATGACCGAAGGTACGCCGACACTAAGTATCTTACCAATTATCTCTCCGTGTGGTCTGAAACTCTTTAGTGTAATATGAAGATCAGGATTTTTCTTGATATTAAATATCATCGCAAGCGTTCCGGCTATACACTGACCACACACTGTTGCTATGGCAGCGCCCTTAACGCCCATCCTAGGGCATCCCAGCAGTCCAAATATCATGATCGGATCAAGTATAAGATTGATAACAGCACCAAGTATCTGTGTTATCATACTGTACATTGTACGTCCCGTCGATTGAAGTAATCTCTCAAATGTCATCTGGAACGCAATTCCAAACGCACAGCAACAACATACCTCCAAGTACTCAGTTCCATATTGGATAACCTGTACATCATCTGTCTGACTCACCATGAATGTTCTGGCAAAGAACAAACCTATTATCAGGAATATTATATAACCTACCGCCTCAAGGAATATTCCCTGTCTTGCAACCTCATTTGCCCTGTCAAATTTCTTTTCTCCGAGAGCCTTGGATATAAATGCATTGAATCCAACACCAAGTCCCGAAAACACGCCGATCATCAAATTTTGTATAGGGAATGCCGTGGATACTGCAGTTAGTCCATCCATGCTATATCTTGACACGAACACACTGTCAACAACATTGTACATCGCCTGGAAAAGCATTGAAATGATCATAGGCAGAGACATAGACATCAGAAGTTTCCCCACAGACATCACGCCCATCTTATTTTCCCCGATATCGCCTGTGAGCTGTTTTTTGTTGCTATCAGATTCATTTTGCTTTGGATCTTTTATCTGATTTACATTTTCCTCTTCACGATTTTGTTCTTTTTTAATATTAGAATCTACTCTCTTCTCTTTCATATGTACCTCTCACTTCAATTACATATTTTCTTACTTCTTATCTTTAAACTAATATATACTACATTATTTTTTTACTATTTACAACAGTGAAAAAAAGACCACCAACTCACATGTGATATTTCACGAATCTTTATCCACGAGTCGGCGGTCTTTGTATTTTACAATGATATGTCTCTAAACTGTCACAGTGAGCGAATTTATTATATCGCAAACCGTATCTTTTGATATCCCCATTTTCCGGCTGATATCATCAGCTGTAAGCCCCATATCCATGTATGCTTCTATTTTGCCTTCTATCTTGCCTTTTTCCACTCCCTGGCGCATCGCCTCATTCTTTATACCCTGACTTGCATTACACATGGCATCCACGCTCCTTTCGATATCATTCGAGTAAGGTATACTAAACTCATTCACAATTATATCTTTTCTCTCTTCTATGCTTATATTCGATGAAAAGAAAGTCTCCAATAAGCGCAACAACCGCTTATTATCAGCTACAGCATCAACCACATCTTTAGATAAACAGATCTGTACCACAGAGAGAAGATCATAGTAATCGTTTCTCGTATAGTGTCCTACCAGTTCTTTCTTATCAATCGAATACTCTGTGATTGTATTCTCAACGTCTGAATTGCAGTTAATACAGATCCATATCGAATATACCTTCTTTATATCCTGATAATTGGAATTGACAAATTCCACATTTTTCTGGGCGG
>URJI01000004.1 GCA_900548215.1 uncultured Coprococcus sp.
TATAACAAACATATGTTCGGTAATCAATATACATGAAAAGATAAATTTTTATTTGCTCTACAAAACACAACACAAAGGGGAGGGGAATAAATGCCGGGTTTATTTACAGAAGATACATATGAACAAGCGATAATAGAGTTGTTCGAGAATATGGGATACGACCATATCTATGCACCGGATTTTGACAGGGATTACACCAGCCCATTGATGGATTCGGTACTTAGAGATAGTTTGGTGCGTGTCAATCGGGGATTGTCTGTAGATGCCATAGAAGAGGCTATTAATAAGCTTAAGACATTTGATATTGGAAGCTTGTTGCAGAAAAATACAACATTTATGGACTATCTGCAGAATGGAATTACAGTGAATTTCTTTGTGAATGGCGAGGAACAGGCAACTATAGTGAAATTGGTTGACTATGAGAAGATAGACAACAATACGTTCTATGTGGTGAATCAGTATACATTTGTTGAGAATGGCAACAACAGGCGTCCGGATATTATTCTGTTTATAAATGGCCTGCCACTTGTGTTGATGGAGCTTAAGAGTCCTTCTAAGGATGAGGTAGGAGTAGAGAATGCATATAAGCAAATTCGTAATTACATCAAGGACATTCCATCTCTGTTTTATTACAATGCGATATGTGTAATTAGTGATCTTTCATCGAATAAAGCTGGAACTATAACATCCGGGCTTGATAGATTTATGGATTGGAAATGCAAGGATGGAAGTAAGGAAGAGACTGGGTTTGCTGAATTTGAGACATTCTATGAGGGAATGTTTCAGAAGAAAAGACTGCTTGATATTCTGAAGAACTTTATACTTTTTTCAGGAACGGGTACGGGTAGATTTAAGGTACTTGCGGGATATCATCAGTATTTTGCAGTTAGAAAAGCTATAGAGAGGGCAAAGATTGCAACAAGAACAGACGGAAAAGGTGGTGTGTTCTGGCATACACAGGGTTCAGGTAAGTCACTCTCTATGGTATTTTATGCGCATTTGCTACAGGAGGCACTTGATAGCCCTACCATAGTCGTAATGACAGATCGTATTGATCTGGACGATCAGCTCTATGCACAGTTTTCTCAGTGTGCAGATTTTCTCAGACAGACTCCTGTTCAGGCGGAGAGTAAGGAACATCTTAAGTCACTCCTTGATGGCAGAAGTGCAAATGGTATTATTTTCACAACTATGTTCAAGTTTGAGCGGGGCGAGAAACCTCTCTCAGAACGCAGAAACATTGTGGTTATGGCGGATGAGGCCCATCGTGGTCAGTATGGATTTGAGGAGAAGATTGTAGTATCCGAGAATCAGGCAGGCGAGAAAGAGGCACATACTGTTGTAGGAAATGCAAGAGTCATACATGATGCCTTGCCGAATGCTACGTTTATAGGATTTACCGGAACGCCAATATCAGCGAAAGATAGAAATACCAGAGAGGTATTTGGAGATTATATAGATATTTATGATATGACGCAGGCGGTTGAAGATGGAGCGACCAGACCTGTGTATTATGAGAGCAGAGTTGTTCATCTGAAACTTGATGAGAATACGCTTGCACTTATTGATTCGACTTATGATATTCTTGAGCAGCAGTCCGATAAAGCAACGATAGAGAAGAGCAAGAAGATGCTGGGACAAATGGAGAGTGTCCTCGGCGCTGATTCAACTATTGCGTCATTATGCGATGATATTGTGGAACATTACGAGAAGTACAGGGCTAATCTGCTTACAGGTAAGGCTATGATAGTTGCCTATTCTCGTACAATAGCCATGAAGATATACAGAAGAATTCTTGAGATACGACCTGATTGGAAAGAGAAGGTTGGAGTAGTAATGACTGGTGGCAACAATGATCCAGAGGATTGGAAGGAGATAATTGGTACCAAGGCACATAAGGAAGAACTTGCAAGAAAATTCAAAGATAATGACGATCCAATGAAGATTGCAATAGTAGTGGATATGTGGCTGACAGGGTTTGATGTTCCGTCACTTGCGACTATGTATGTATATAAGCCTATGCATGGGTATAATCTTATGCAGGCAATAGCACGTGTTAATCGCGTGTTTAAGGACAAAGAAGGCGGTCTTATTGTTGACTATGTAGGTATAGCTTCTGCGCTTAAGGCAGCCATGAAGGAATACACAGAGAGAGATAAAAACACATACGGGGATATGAATATTGCTAAAGTGGCATATCCTAAGTTCCAGGAAAAACTACAGGTGTGCAAGGATCTGCTTCATGGATTTGATTTCAGTGGATTTATAGATGGCTCGCCGCTTGTTATGGCAAAACTTATAACCAAGGGAGTGAATTTTGTCCTTGATGCGAGGGTACCTGACAGAAAGGATTTGTTCTTGAAGGAGGCTATGCTGTTAAGACAGTCTCAGTCTCTCTGTTCAAGTATGACTACTGAGAAAGAACGCCATGAGGCAGCCTATATGGAGGCGGTTCGTTCAACAGTTATCAAGATTACATATGGCGGTGCAGACGGAAAGACACTATCACTTAAGGAGATAAACAACCAGATAAATGATCTGCTCAAGGCAGCAGTTCAAAGTGAGGGTGTAATCAATCTGTTTGACAGTAGCAAGACTGGTGGAGAGAACTTCAGCTTATTTGATCCGGCTGTATTGGATGAAATATCCAAAATGAAAGAAAAGAACATTGCTGTGGAAATATTGAAAAAACTCATGGCAGAGCAGGTCTCTTTATACAAAAGAACAAATGTTGTTCAGTCACAGAAGTTTTCAGAGAAGATAGCGCAGCTTATGAATTCGTATTACAACGGACTTATAACAAATGAGGAAGTAATAAAAGAGCTTCTTGAGACAGCCGAAGAGATTGCAAATCTGTATAAGAATGGACAGAAGCTTGGACTTTCCCAGGAGGAATTGGCATTCTATGATGCGCTGACAAAGCCGGAACATATAAAAGATTTTTATAAAAATGATGAATTGATTGCACTTACCAAGGAACTGACGGAAATGCTCAGAAAGAATAGAACCATAGACTGGCAGAAGAAGGAAACTGCAAGGGCAACTATGCGAAAGATGGTTAAGAGACTGCTTAAGAAACATCATTACCCACCAGAGGATTATGATTTCGCCATAAATACAGTAATAAGTCAGTGTGAGTTGTGGACGGATAATAGCGATGCGCCTTACGTGGGAGAGCATGATAGTACGTTTAGATATAGTGAAGAGGCAAAACTTGCTAATGTTGCTGAGGGGAAAACAATGTACACAATAAGTAAAAATAGTTAGGAGGGGATTGTTAATGGATGCACGAAAGGGTAATATTTTTGAAATTTTGAATGGCAATAAGCAATTTATAATACCTGTATATCAGAGATATTATAGCTGGGGAGAAGAGCAGTGTAAAAGATTATGGGATGATATTGTAAATATGCAGAAAAATGGCAAGCCTGGACATTTTGTTGGTTCAATAGTTAATATTGCTGAACAGGCAATGCCAACAGGCGTTCAAAAATATATGATTATAGATGGACAACAGCGTATGACGACATTAACTTTGTTGCTTATAGCGCTTAGAAATTATGTTCTGATGCATCCAGATGATAATTCAATAAATGCGAAACGTATTGATGGTATGCTTTTAAAAAATGAATATGAGAGTGGCATAGATCAATACAAGTTACTGCTTACAGAAAATGATAGAGAAATATTAATCAGTCTTGTAGAAAATAAGCCAATTAATTCAAATGTTAAATCACGTATATTAGATAACTATATGTATTTTAAGGACAAGGTTTCGGAAAAAATTCTAATGCTTGATGAAATATGGGACTCTATTGGTAAATTGCAGATTGTGAATATTACATTGGATCGTGCAGTTGATGATGCTCAGGCAATATTTGAAAGTCTAAACTCTACAGGAAAAGAATTGTCAGAATCTGATCTTATACGAAATTATGTCCTTATGGGGTTAGAACCTTCAGAACAGACGTATGTATATGAACATTTGTGGAGACCTATGGAGAATTTGTTTATATATGATACGCAAGAGACTGTCATGGACGCTTTTTTCAGACATTATTTAACGATGAAGATAACACGTATACCAAAACAAGGGAGAGTGTATGAAGAGTTTAAATTATATCACTTAAATTGCGAATTTGGTACTATTTCGGAATTGTGTCATGATTTGCTGGATTATGCGAAATATTATACAGATATAGTATTTAAGAGAAGCGATGACGTAGAGTTAAAAAAGCTATATGGAGATATTGTTGATTTGAGGATGGAAGTATCTTATCCATTCTTATTAAAATTACATCATGATTGTTGTGAAAAAGTTATATCAAAAGATGAACTTAAAGAAATTTTGAGACTGTGTATAAGTTATGTTCTTAGAAGAGGAATTTGTGATATACCAACAAACTCTATGAATAAGACTTTTGCTACATTCAAAAATTTTATTAGACAGGATGATTATCTTAATTCTGTAAAGGCTCATTTTATTTTGCAGGACACATATAAAGAATTTCCGGATGATGACAAGTTTGGAGCTGCGTTTGTTAGTAGAGATATATATAATATGCGTGTTAGAAACTATATTCTAACCAGACTTGAGAATTATGACAATAAGGCACCGATTGTTATTGAGAACTATACTATAGAGCATATTATGCCACAGAATAAGAAACTTTCTACAGAGTGGCAGCGTGATTTAGGAGATAATTGGGAGAGTATTCAAAAAAGATATCTTCACACAATTGGAAACTTAACATTAACTGCTTACAATTCAGAAATGAGTGATAAATCGTTCATAGAAAAAATGAATATGGAGGGTGGTTTTAAAGAAAGCGCACTTAGATTAAATAAATATATTTTAGGGTTAACGGAATGGAACGAATCTCATATCCAGGAAAGGGCAAGGTTGTTGGCTGAAAAAGCGGAGAAGATATGGCCGTATCCTTCAATGAATGATCATGAGCTCGCCCCATATAAGATAGAGGAAAAAGTTCCTCAGAAATATAGTTTAGATACATACGATACAAATGCATTCACTAAGATATTGTTTACAGCTTTAGATAAAAGAATAATGAATCTTTCTCCAGCGGTAAAAAGAGAGTATAAGAAATTGTATGTAGCGTATAAACTTGATACAAATTTTGTAGACATTGTATTTCAGAAACAACGACTTCGTATAAGTATAAATATGAAATTCTCAGATATAGTAGATCCAGAAGGAATTTGTAAGGATGTTACTGGACTGGGAAGATGGGGAAATGGAGATGTTGAGTTGTTCATGGAACATAATGATGAGCTCGACACGGTTATGGAAATCATAGAGCAATCTTATAATGCTCAAGCAGAATGAGAAAAATGTACAAAGATAATAAAATTCGGGGGGAATCACATGACTTTATACATGAACATAAAACAGCTCGGCAAGCGTAAGAACACAGTGCACAAGGTCCCATTTGAATATGACACAGCACCGAGTACGCTGCGGGAACTCATAACAGAGACAGTAAAGATCTGCGTAGCACAGTACATATCCCGCATGGAGCACGGCGATGCAGTGCTGACAGATGAGCAGATCGATGATATGGGAAGAATAGGAAAGATAGCATTTGGGATCGTCTATGGGGAGAAGAAACCGGATGTGGATGAGGCAGTGAAGACAGCCATTCAGGGTTTTGAGGATGGGCTGTTCAGAGTGTTCCACGGAATGGATGAACTAATAGAACTTGACAGAGACGAGCAGTTTAACGAAGGTGATGAGATTACATTTATCCGCCTCACAATGCTGGCGGGCAGAATGTGGTAGAATACGGAGAAAGGGGTTACAATGGCGGAGTACAAGAAGACAAGACTTGAGCTTGAGGAGCAGAAGAGGATCGCAGATGAAGTGAGAGAGGTATTTGACGAGAATTCTATGAAGCTCAGAAAGAGCTATAGTGCGGATGCACAGAAGCTTCTTAAGGAGATGGATAATTACTATGGAGATGTAAAAGAGTCGATGATCGGCAAGAGACTTGAGACATTTCTTGAGAATGAAAAGAATGTTCCTTCGGAATTCTTCAGGAAGGAGCTGAAGCATTTGCCGGGGTGGGTGCCGGATCATCTGCTGGAGGATTTCTACACTTCTATAGACAGCATAATCAAGTGGCAGACAAGCCAGTATTATTATAGAAGAACCATGCGTACGAAGAGGTACGGGGCATTTCTTGACAGATATTTCAGAATCATGAATGAATATCACTCCATGGGTATATACGGCTGCGACATAGTATCTCTCTATAAGGAGAAATTGCCGCAGGATATATTGTGCTATTACAGGGATGGCAGCAGCAACGAATATAGAATAATATCTGAATATTGGATACAGGCGGAGCTCGACAGGGGGAATGCAGAGCTTGAGGAAGTGCTCATGGACATCATGTTCGGTGAGGGTGCGCAGACAAGGCTCACGACCAATATCCTCAGGGGAATATATATGAGCTCCAACACAAGGCTCCACGAGGCTGTAGGCAAGCTGCTCGTTGCAGCAAAGCTTCAGGAGGGGCTTAGGCAGGCGATATGTGAGAATATGGATTATGGAACGGCAGGTGCATTTATGACTCTGTTCCATGTGATAAAGGAGAATGATCTTCTGAGATTCTCATCTGTCATGAGGGCTGTAGCCACCTGGACAGGACTTGTGACTGACGAGGAGAGCAAGCTTGACCGTATACAGAAGAAGCAGCTGCTTCTTATAGATACATATCTGAATGATGAAAATGCAAGGCGTGAAGCTTTATCCGGTGAGGATGCCATGCAGATCTATCTTGCGCTGTGGAGCTATGGTTTCTTTGATGTGGACGAGGCATGCCATGTGATGAACAAGCTGGCGCTTGATGGCAGTAGACACCAAAGACTGGTATTTGGCACATATATCAGGGCGATGAGTCTGGGAAAGGTGTACACACACAGCGTTGCAAAGGAATTTATCAAGAGATTTCCGGACGAGATGGATACCATGGCGGTCATCATGCCAAGCTTCATGTCGGATTACCAGCCTTATATGAATAGTCTCATATATAAAGACGGCAGATCGTACAACAATGAACTTAAGAAAATGACATTTGCCGAGGTGGACAAATATTTTGACAGCAGGAAAGAATGTCAGGAGATGTACGATATCCTCATGGGCATACTTGAGCGCATGCCAAAGAAGAGGCTTGAGTTTGATCCGTGTGTATTTCCATGGAATGCCGAGTATCTGGATAGATCCGCAATCATCATGAGACTTGCGGTCTGTGCAAGCGCTCTTAAGGACGAGGACAAGATCACTTACATAGCGGAGATGGTTCCTGAGATAGATTCCGCAAGGTACAGCAGAGATGCGCTTTTGCTTCTGCTTGTAAGGCAGCCGGCAAATGACAGACAGCGTGCCATACTGGTGGATGCGGTTGCCGACAAGGAGACATATACTAGAAACAAGGCGGCGATGATCGTTAAGGATATGAAACTTTCGCCGGAGAATTATGTACAGCTTGAGAATATGCTCAAGTACAAGAAGTCAGACATAAGGGAGACTGTACTGTCTATACTTTATAAACTTGACGGTGATGACATGGACGATCTCATCGGAAGACTTCTCGCAGATTCCAAGGAGGAGAAGAGAACAGCGGGACTTGATCTGCTGCTCCAGCTCAAAAATGATGAGAACAGGCAGAAACTTTTTGCAGATTGTGTTGGTCATATAGACGCTATGCAGAGGGAGTCTGCGAATGGAAGATCCAGTGTTACAACTAAGGAGCAGATTCTTATACGTGAGATTAAAAATGTTGGTAAGGAAAGAGCCGGTGCAGATGAGGGATATGGACTTTATGATGTAAATGCGGACTATGAGCCGGTATTTGACAAGAGTTATCTGGCTGAGTGCCTTGAGCTGTACAAAAAGTATTTCCCTGAAAGCGGAATTGCAAATGATAATCTGTGCAAGACTGCTAAGAGCGAGGGTGCATTTGCAAAACTCAAATCAAAGCTCCTGCCTAAAAAGAAAGATACAGTAGCTGATTCAGAAGTTATAAATATATTAAGAAAATTCGATGCATTTGTGGATGAACACAAAAATGATGAGTATGAGATGACTGACGGAGAAATCGGTCTGCTTGGTGAGGCAGGTGGAAACATATATGTGAACCGTGACAAAGTGGCATGTGAGGAATTGTGGGTAGATTTCTACGAGAAAAATATTCAGACTCCGTATATGTGCATGCAGCTCTACGTGTATCTGAATGGCTACAACAGTGACAAACAGGATTTCAAGAAGTACAGTGAGAGCTTTATGGCGGATATGTTTGGAAATATATATATAGAAGAATGTCCGGCATTCGGATATCTTGCCATTGCCAGAGCTGTAATTGGTTTCCTGTATAGAAGATATGTGACAGATAGAGACAAGAGGAGGCTTGCCGTTGTGGCAGCAGACTATCTGCTTGGAAGAAACGGTGAGCTCATATATACATTTGGCGGGAATAAAGGTGGCAGCAGTATATCTGGTGATGATTCAAAGGTATATCACAGAAGTGTGCTCACAAATGAGCAGATCATGATAATAACATGGTGGCTTGCAATCGATGGTGACAGCGATATATTGGACGTAAAAGAGGATTCTGACGAGGCAAGGCAGAATGAAGAGGATTTCAGGCATTTGTTTCCATACAACTATGCCCTTGCAAAGTGTCATAACTTTAATATACCTTCAGATGTTGTAAATGATAGAAATTCATATTACTGGGTACACACAGGAAGTGTCATGCCGGTTCCTGGTCTCCTGAACTATATTGCCGCATACAGCCGTGGTATTATATCCAGGGATTATATGTACAAGATGGCATTTGAGGGGAATTCCCTGGATAGGAGCCTCAAATGTGTATCTGACGTGATGCGTTTTATAACGGAGCGCAATAGGAAGGTGCAGACCAGAGGCTATGAGTGGGGATATACGGAGCGTGAAAGGCTGAGAAGTGTGCGGCAGATACTTCTTCACAGTCCGGAAGGAGAGTTCTCAGAGACGGACGAGAAAAGGCTGGATATAGCTAGAAAGCTGTACACTGATATGTCAGAGCTTGTGCTTTCTGCAGAGCTCACAAGGGGAGACACGGAGACAGAATTCTCTCCATATATATACGGGCTTACAAGAATATTCGGAGCGGAGTATTTTGTCAGGATACTGTCAGCCCTCGGCAAGGAGACTCTGGAGAGATCAACGTATTTCAATACCGGTTATTACTATAACCGTCAGAAGGTCAGCAAGAAGAACAGTATGTCGCATCTTCTTCAGGCGTGTGTGCCTGATGCAAATGACAGCGCGGAGACTCTGAAGGCCTATCTTACAGGTACGGATATAAGTGATGCCAGGCTTATAGAGGCAGCTATGTATTCTCCAGAGTGGATAGATATAGTTGGAGAGTATCTTGGCTGGGATGGATTTACTGCGGGATGCTATTACTTCATGGCGCACATGAACGAGTCATTTGATGACAAGAGAAAGGCTATGATAGCGAGATTTACACCGCTTGAGGTGGATGAGCTGAACGACGGGGCATTTGACAGGACGTGGTTTACCGAAGTCTATGACAGGTTGGGTGACAAGCGTTTCCAGCTTATATACAAGGCGGCGAAATACATTTCAGACGGTGCAAAGCACACCAGAGCGAGAAAATATGCGGATGCGGCGCTTGGCAAATATGATGAGTCCGAACTGATAGCTGAGATTGAGGCAAAGAGAAATAAGGATCTGCTCATGGCGGTGGGAATCCTGCCGATAGAGAATGAGACGCAGATAAAGGACAGATACATGTTCCTTCAGAAGTTCAAGAAGGAGAGCAGGCAGTTCGGTGCACAGAGGAGAGCCAGCGAGGCGGCAGCAGTTTCTACAGCTATGCGCAATATGGCGATCAATGCCGGATATCAGGACGTGACGAGACTTACCCTACGTATGGAAAGCCTTGTAGTTCAGGGCATGAGGGAATATTTTCAACCGCATGAGGTCGGAGAAGTGACCATATGGCTTGAGATGGAGGACGGCGGCAAATGCGCTGTCATCTGTGAGAAGAACGGCAAACAGTTAAAGTCCGTTCCGGCAAAGATCAAGAAGGATGAGTATGTATTGGCTCTGATGGATGCGAAGAAGCAGATGACGGAGCAGTCAAGGCGTACAAAGGCAATGCTTGAGGATGCCATGGAGAGCCAGGAAGAATACACCTGGGCTGAGATCAGGGGCATGCTGGAGAATCCTGTTATACATGACATGGTGGCTGCGTTGGTGTTCAAGGTGGCGGAGCCGGATGGCGTGAAGGCAGAGCTGGATAGTACGGCTGACAGTATTATGTCAGGGGCAAATGAACTTGATGATAGCAAGAATGTAGTGCTGGGATTTGCTACTGAGGATGGATTCAATACATTTGTGGCAGCGTCTATTGGTGATGAATGTGATCAGCCATCGGGTGGGCAGAAATCTGTTGCTTGTGAAAATATAAAGTCGGCAGATAATGCAGATATTGTGGATACGGTATCAAATTCAACGGAAAATAAGAGCGCCGAAAAAGCAGGCTTGAACCTTATGAATCTGTCAGATGACACAAAACTCACAGTTGCACATCCATTTCACATGTACAAGACTGGCAAATGGCACGATATACAGAAATATGTATTTGACAACAAGATCGTCCAGCCGTTCAAGCAGGTGTTCAGAGAACTCTACGTGAAGACCGAAGAGGAGATGAACATGGAGCATTCTCTCAGATACGCGGGCAATCAGATCCAGCCGAAGAAGACACTCGGTTGCCTGAAGTCAAGACACTGGGTAGCTGATATAGAGGACGGTCTTCAGAAGGTGTACTACAAGGAGAATATAGTAGCGCAGATCTACGCTCTTGCAGACTGGTTTTCACCTGCGGATATAGAATCGCCGACCCTTGAATGGGTGGTATTTTCAGATAGAAAGACAGGAAAGAATATGAGGATCAAGGATATCCCAGACATCATATTCTCTGAGGTCATGAGGGATGTGGACATGGCGGTTTCCGTGGCGCATGCAGGAGGCGTGGATCCGGAGACTTCACATTCAACTGTTGAGATGCGAAAGGCGATAGCAGAATTCACCATGCCGCTTTTCAGGCTGACAAATGTCACATTTACAAAGAACCATGCGGTGATAGAGGGCAAGCGTGCCAATTATACAGTCCACCTTGGAAGTGGAGTTGTTCATCAGGAGGCAGGTCCTATGATAAATGTACTTCCTGTACACTCCCAGAGGCGGGGCAGAATATTCCTGCCATTCGTGGATGATGATCCAAAGACCTCGGAGGTGCTCACGAAGATACTGTTCTTTGCAGAGGATAATAAGATCAAGGATCCGTATATATTAGAGCAGATCGAGGCGTAGTGTCAGCACAATGATAAGGTGGTCTTGATCTACTGTCGTATCGGATTATGTGTCTGAGGTGCAATGTCAGCATAATGATAAGGTGATGGTTCAGAATGTATATTGTCAGTTGTTTACATGGTATGTATAGAGGTGGATATAGTGACTGGAAAAAGTTTTATTTCAAAATTAAAGTCAAAACACAAGGGGAACGCAGAGCTGTTCCCCTATGACGAAGCAAAGCATGAGGCTGTCATCAGATGCTCTATCTGCACAGGAGAACAGGTTGCCGGATTCAGGAGCAAAGAGGACGGGAGCTTTGTGGGTGTGATGGTGATACAGTCGGATAAGGATCTTGAGTATTTTAAGAGGCTTTACCGGGTGGAGGATGTGAGGAAGATATATTGACATATTGAGTAATTGTGGTATATGTTGTAAAACTATCGCTACAGCGATATAATGGAAACATGGAAATGGAGGTGTGCAATGTATGTAAGATTATATCATGGCTCAGAGGTTATAGTTGAAAGACCTGAGTTCGGCAAAGGTGCAAGGCATAATGATTATGGAAAAGGCTTCTATTGCACAGAGAATCCAGAGCTTGCCAGAGAATGGGCTTGTGCAAAACAGAAGAATGGATATGTGAATATCTATGATATGGATATGAAAGGACTCAGCGTGCTTAACCTCAATGATCCGCAGTACAATATTTTGAACTGGCTTGCAATACTTGCGGACAACAGGACTTACTGGCAGAACGGAAGTATATCAGAAGATGCCAAGGACTATATAAAGACACATTTTCTTCTGGATATATCAGGATATGATGTGATCATTGGGTACAGAGCTGATGACTCGTACTTTTCATTTGCACAGGATTTTGTTGCGGGAGTTATATCACTGGAGAAGCTTTCGGAGGCTATGAGATTGGGAAAGCTTGGCGAACAGATTGTCCTAAAAAGCCCTAAGGCATTTGACCAGATTGAATTTGTCGGATGTGAAAATGTTGATGCTGACATATACTATACAAGGAAAATGGAACGTGAACGGGATGCCAGGCGAGAGTACAGAAAGCGTAAAAGAGAAAAAGCTGATATTCATGAGCTTTATATTATTGACATCATGAGGGAGGAGATGACAAATGGAGATGCGCGCTTATCCAGATGATTATCTTTCATCGGCACAGCGTATTCTAGGAGATATGCTGGATTTTGCTGTCAATACCTGTGAGATGAATATAGACAGGTTTTTTGATTTATTTGTTGTATCTGATGTGTCAACTCAGTTCGAACATGGCAATCCGACTTATGTGGCGGGAAAGACAGGGTGTGAGCTTGCAAGAGAAGTTGTGGAAGGTTCTGGGCTATCAAAGATCATGGAAGAGGATCAGATGTATCTTGACAAATCTCCTGAATACTGGACTGGCTGGGCACTAGCGTTTTATCAGTGGTATACATGCAGACCGTTTGGTAAGATCCACAGGGCGGTTTCACTTCAGCAGATTCTTACTATGTACAGTGTGTATCACGAGATGGATATTATGAAATTCGTTGAACTGATAAACGAGCTGTGGGATGAATATTACAAGGAAACAAACCTTAAGAGGATCAGAAAACTCTCTGGCTTATCCCAGAGTGAGCTTGCTGAGCTTTCGGGAGTGCCACTTCGTCAGATACAGTTGTTTGAGCAGCGGCAGAGGGATATCAACAAGACAAAGGCAATAGATGTTGTGAGGTTATGCAGGGTTTTGTGCTGTAAGACGGAGGATTTGTTGCAGATATAGATACAAAAGCAGTACAATATACACAAACTATTCAATATTGAATAGTTTGAAGTCAAAAAGGCGCCATACTATTCAAAACTGAGTAGTATGGCACATTGTATCTAGATTAAAAAATATAATTTCACCTTGTCAAGAAAAAACACTTGACAACCCTCCCCGCCTGTATTAGAATAGCCCATGGTAAAGCAAAAACACTTTACATGCAAGTGCGTTACGGAGAGTTTGTTATGGAGAAGATAGTCAGACAGTCTATGTTATATGATTTTTATGGTGAGCTGCTAACAGAGCATCAGAAGAGCGTGTACGAGGATGTCGTGAACAATGACATGTCTTACTCAGAGATAGCGAGACTCAACAACATAAGCAGACAGGGCGTATATGATATGGTAAGGCGCTGTGACAAGATCCTCGAGGAGTATGAGGAGAAGCTTATGCTGGTACATAAGTTCATGAAGGCACAGGAACAGGTTCAGAAGATCAAGGAATGTGCGGATGAGCTTAAGACGATGAACTCGGATGAACGGCTTGCGGGCAGAATTGAAGATATAGTGAATTATTCAGATAAGATACTCGAAGATTTCTGATGACAGGTAGTGATGTATTGCAGAACCGCCCCAGGATTTACAGAGTGGGGATGCATGTACCCGATAGTTTATATCAGAAGGGAGAATGTCTATGGCATTTGACAGTTTATCAGATAAACTGCAGAACGTATTTAAGAAGCTGAGAAGCAAGGGCGTACTTACTGAGGATGATGTCAAGGAGGCTATGAAGGAAGTCAAGAGAGCACTTCTCGAGGCGGATGTCAACTTCAAGGTCGTAAAGTCATTTGTCAAATCGGTGAGTGACAGAGCTGTAGGTGAGGAAGTCCTCAAGGGTCTGAATCCTGGACACATGGTCATCAAGATCGTTAAGGAAGAGATGGATAAGCTCATGGGCTCTGAGATGACAGAGATCAAGCTCAGGCCATCGAATGAGATCACGGTCATCATGATGTGTGGACTTCAGGGTGCAGGTAAGACAACTACAGTTGCAAAGCTTGCATATCAGTTCAAGAACAAAGGCAAGAAGCCACTTCTTGTGGCATGTGATGTATATAGACCAGCGGCTATCAAACAGCTGCAGGTGAATGGAGAGAAGGTTGGCGTTCCCGTATTTGCCATGGGAGACAACAACAAGCCATTGGATATTGCGAAGGCTGCTATACAGCATGCGGCCAAGAACAATATCAATCTCGTATTTCTCGATACAGCAGGCCGACTTCATGTTGATGAAGACATGATGAATGAGCTTGCAGAGATAAAGGCGAATATAGATGTTGCATACACGATACTCACCGTCGATTCCATGACAGGTCAGGATGCGGTAAATGTTGCGACATCATTCAATGATAAGATAGGTATAGATGGTGTCATCCTCACAAAGCTGGATGGTGATACCAGAGGCGGTGCTGCGCTGTCAATCAAGGCAGTTACAGGCAAGCCGATCCTGTACTCAGGTATGGGAGAAAAGCTTACAGATCTGAAACCATTTTATCCGGATCGTATGGCGAGCCGAATCCTCGGCATGGGTGATGTTGAGTCACTCATAGAGAAAGCCCAGTCGGCCATCGATGAGGAGAAGGCAAAGGAGATGGAACAGAAGTTCCGCAAAGCAAGTTTTGATTTCAACGATTTTCTTGATCAGATGGCTCAGCTCGAGCAGATGGGCGGCATGCAGGAGATCCTTTCGATGATGCCAGGCATGGCAAGTCAGATGAAGAATGTTGAGATAGATGAGAACGCTGCTAAAACACCAAAAGCAATCATTCAGTCCATGACACCGAGAGAGCGTTCACTCCAGGATCCGATATCGCCGTCAAGAAAGAAGCGTATCGCAGATGGAGCAGGTGTCCAGATAGCAGATGTGAATCGCTTCCTTAAACAGTTTGAACAGTCTAAGAAGATGATGAAACAGATGTCAGGCATGATGGGCGGAAAGAGAAGACGCGGTGGTTTTAAAATGCCTTTTGGCTTAAGATAATTAATATTTAGGAGGAACAAGAACAATGGCAGTAAAGATTAGATTAAGAAGAATGGGTTATAAGAAGCATCCTTTCTACAGAGTAATCGTAGCAGATTCAAGATCACCAAGAGATGGTAGATTCATCGAGGAGATCGGAACATATGATCCTAACCAGGAGCCATCTGTAGTAAAGATTGACGAGGAGGCTGCTAAGAAGTGGTTAGCTACTGGAGCACAGCCAACTGAGTCAGTTGCAAAGTTATTAAAGCAGGCAGGTATCGAGAAGTAATTTTACGGATGTATCAGCTTTTCTATGAAAAGCTGATATGCAGCGCCAGCCATCGACGAAGTCGATTTTGCATGGCTGGTGTTCCATTTGGGAGGTATAGAGATGAAAGATTTAGTAGAAATCATTGCAAAGTCCCTAGTAGATCATCCTGAGCAGATAGCTGTAACCGAGACTGAAGAAGACGGCATAATAAAGATAGACCTTACTGTTGCACCAGAGGACATGGGTAAGGTAATCGGCAAGCAGGGCAGAATAGCCAAATCCATCCGTACAGTTGTCAAGGCAGCTGCTTCAAAGGGTGATAAGAAGGTTGTCGTTGATATTAAGTAGAACTGCATAGGCAGGATAAGTGGTATTTCTTAATCTTCATATGACAGAGGATTTTATTACCGAGTTAAGAGGGGGAGTTTATACTCCCCCTTATTATATGTCACAGGCGTAAGCCTGATATAAGATGATGTTTATAATACGATGTAATATCAGTTTCGATAGGAGAGAGCATGGAACAAAATTTTGAAGACAGACTCAGAGTAGGTGTGATAACCTCAAGCCATGGTATAAAGGGCGAGGTTAAGGTATATCCGACAACAGATGACAATGATCGTTTCAAGACATTGAAGAAGTGCTATCTGTCAAATGGCAGAGAGACTTTGGAGGTCAATTGTACATCTTGCAAATTTTTGAAAAATATGGTTATTCTTAAGTTTAAAGAATACGATAATATAAATGATATAGAGCGTTTTAAAAACTATGACATTTTAGTTGACAGGGAGGATGCCGTACCTCTTTTGGACGGGGAATTTTTTATTTGTGATGTCCTTGACGCTGATGTGTATGATCAGAACGACAAGCATATAGGAACCCTTGATGATGTTCTTGAGACTCCGGCAAATAATGTATTTGTCGTAAAGAAAGATGACGGCGGCGAGATCCTCATACCCGTTGTCCAGGATTTTGTATATGATGTTGATACAGAAAACAAAAGAGTCAAAGTCAAAACATTTGAGATGGTAGAGGCAGATGATTCAGATGACGGTGCTGGGAATTGATCGTATACAGGCGTTTGATGAGATGATGAACATATACTAGGAGCAGACTATGAATTTTTATATTTTGACACTTTTCCCTGAGATGGTTATGAACGGACTTTCAACTAGCATAACAGGCAGGGCTATGGAATCTGGAAAGCTTCACATTGAGGCGATAAATATAAGAGATTATACAGAGGACAAGCACAATCATGTGGATGATTATCCTTATGGTGGCGGTGCTGGAATGGTCATGCAGGCGCAGCCTGTGTATGATGCATATACGGCTCTGGTGGAGAGACTTGGCAGAAAACCGTGGGTCATATATATGACGCCGCAGGGAAGAACATTTAACCAGGGTATTGCACAGGAACTCTCTGAGAAAGAGGATATAGTGCTGCTCTGTGGACATTACGAGGGAATTGATGAGAGAGTTCTGGAGATGATAGTTGATGACTATATGTCCATCGGGGATTTTGTCCTTACGGGAGGTGAGCTTCCGGCTATGGCTATAGTCGATGCTGTGTCGCGTCTTGTGCCAGGGGTTCTGAACAATGAAGACAGCGCTGAGATTGAGACATTCTATAATAATCTGCTTGAATATCCACAGTACACCAGACCGCCTGAATTTATGGGCAGGAGGGTTCCTGATGTATTGCTTTCGGGTAACCACAAACTTATAAATGAGTGGAGACTTGAGCAGTCTATCGCCCGAACGAAGGAGCATAGACCTGATATGTACGAAAAATACATAGCAGAGAATCCCCCTAAGGAGAAGAAAAAACGTAGATGCTGGTAAGCGATGGGGTCAGGCCCTTTGGATAGATGCGGAATTGCAAGTGCTCGTAGACCGCATAAATATAAGCTTTTTTACTATAAGGGGTCAGGCACCTTTGGATATTGTTCCTTTGAGCAGGGATGTAGACAAGGGGCCTGACCCCCAATGTGTGCAGGGGCCTGACCCCGATGCCCCCCGATGTGTGATTCAAAATGTGGGTAGAAGTTATATATATGGGTTGCCACCTATACCATGGGAGTGGTATACTGAATTATGGCAGAACACGACAGGATTCGTGTTCTGCCATAACCATGTAGATTGTTCTGCAGGACATTTTTATGTGACAGACGGGCATGAGAACAATGAGATGACAAGGAGATACGAGATTATGAGACGCAGATTTTTAGTTACAATGATGGCACTTGCAATGGCATTTTCACTCACGGCATGTGGTGGCAAGAAGGATGACACTGAGACAACGGCTACTACTGAGGCCGCATCAGAGGTCAAGGATGAGCTTATCCAGTTTGTCGGCACAGACATTCCGAAGGTGGAGACAGAAGAGGCAGAGATCATGACAAAGTACAATGCATATTTTGCTGAGGGTACAACCATTGATACGGACGCTCTTCTCAAGGATCTGACAGACAATCTGCTTCCAAAGTATAAGACATTCCTTTCAGATATAGAGGCTATAAGCCTGAAGACAGATGAGGTCAAGGATCTGAGAGACAAATATTTTGACGCCATGAACACACAGTATCAGGCACTTCAGAAGGTAGAGACTGCGATCAAGGACAAGGATAAGGATGTTCAGACTGAGGCACAGAAGCTTCTCTCAGATGCCCAGAGTAAGTATACAGCATACAATGATGCGGTATATGCACTGGCACAGCAGGAGAACGTGACACTTAAGGGAGAGATGGCAACCACAGCAACGACAGAGGCTGGCAGCACAACAGAGGCGAACACAGAAGCCATAGATCCGAATGAGGAGCTCGTTGATGACACTGTAACATCTGAGACAGATACAGCAGCAGATTCTGACACTGAGGCAGATGCTGAGTAGAAAGTAAAAAGATAGAATAGTATATAATATATAGATTCAGGCAGTAAGTGATCTTGCTGCCTGAATTTTATATAGTCAATTCACATTTTATACAAATTTGGATGTTATATTGTAAAAAGTTGGATAGAAATATATGTGCGGAGGTATATTATGGATGCGATAAAGGTATTGATGGTTGATGATGAGAGCAGAATGCGAAAGCTTGTGAAAGATTTCCTGACAAGGGATGGTTACACCGTTCTTGAGGCCGGAGACGGAGAGCAGGCACTTGATATATTTATGAATGATAAGAATATCTCCCTTGTTATACTTGATGTCATGATGCCGAAGATGGACGGATGGGAGACCCTCAAGGAGATTAGAAAATTCTCCCAGGTGCCAGTCATCATGCTCACTGCAAAGGCTGATGAGAGAGATGAGCTTATGGGATTTGATCTGGGCGTTGATGAGTACGTGACCAAGCCTTTCAGCCCGAAGATCCTCATGGCGAGAGTAGCTGCTATCTTAAGACGTACATCGGATGCGGCATCTGATGAGAAACTTGTGGCTGGTGGAATCGAGATGGATCTTGCAGCTCATGTTGTAACCATAGATGGCAAACCTATTGAACTCAGCTTTAAAGAATTTGAGCTGCTTCAGTATTTCATAGTCAACAAGGGGGTTGCTCTTTCCAGAGAAAAGATCCTGAACAATGTATGGAACTACGACTATTTTGGAGACGCCAGAACCATAGATACCCATGTCAAGAAGCTCAGAAACAAGATGGGAGACAAGGGCGAATATATAAAGACAATCTGGGGTATGGGCTACAAATTTGAGGTGGAATAATGAAATCATCTATCAGATCATCCATAAGGACGAAGATAACTTTCAGCCTGGCAGCGATAATCATATGTATGATAGTTATGTCGTGTGCAATAACGTTTTTGTTTATCAAGAGATATTATTATAATAGTATGGAGAAGATGCTCCTTACTACATACAACTCCTGTAATGCTCTTTTTGGCGATGATGACGATGTGGATGCCAGATCACTGACAAATGATGTAGTGAACGAGTCAGGTGCCATGATATTCATATTTGACAGCGAGAACATGAAAGTCTATACCACTGTCAATGAGGAGGCGGCAGTGTATAACAATCTGTCGTTCATAGCAGATTATTTCAAATACAGTGGCGGTAAGAATGATAACAATTCAAAGATAAAGAGAAAGCAGATAGAAAAGACAGACAAATATGACATACAGATAACTAACGATAAGAATACAGGTTCAAGCTATTATGATATAGTTGGATTCCTTGACAACGGCTTCGTGGTTATTATACGTAAGCCTATATCAAGTGTAGATTCCACAATTGTTACGTCCATCAAATTCTTCTTGTTGGTATTTTCTGCTGTGGCACTGCTGGGATTTGTCATGACGTATTTCTTCAGCAATTCATTTGCAAAACCAATCAAGAAGATGGCCGCCATAGCCAACAGGATGGCACAGCTGGATCTGGATGTGAAGGTAGAATATCCGGAGAACGACGAGATTGGTGAGCTTGCTGACAGTATGAATGAGATGTCATATCAGTTAAAGAATACTCTGACAGAGCTCCAGGAGGCAAATGCGAAGCTGCAGACAGATATCGATGAGAAAGTTCAGATAGATGAGATGCGTAAGGAGTTCCTGTCCCATGTGTCACATGAGCTCAAGACTCCGATTGCCCTGATACAGGGATATGCAGAGGGACTCAAGGATAATGTCATAGATGACGAGGAGAGCAAAGAGTTTTACTGCGATGTCATCCTCGATGAGGCCGGCAAGATGAATAAGCTTGTAAGGCAGCTGCTTGATCTGAATGAACTTGAATTTGGTGTTGACAGGGTTCATCCGGTGGTATTTGACATAGATGCTCTTATTAAGAATGTTGTCGATTCCTCGTCAATTCTGGTTGAACAAAACCATGCCAATGTTGAACTTGATAAGTCGATTGAAGATGTGTGCAATGTGTATGCCGACGAATTTATGATAGAGCAGGTATTTACAAATTACTTCACAAATGCACTACATTACTGCACGGATGGCGGTAAGGTCAGAATATGGACAGCGAGTATGGATTATGACCAGCCGAAAAAGACGGATGATGGCCTTGTAACAGGAAACTTACGAGTATTTGTATATGATGAAGGTCCGAATATACCGGCGGATGAGCTTGATAAGGTATTTATTAAGTTTTACAAGGTTGATAAGGCCAGAACCAGAGAGTACGGTGGAAGCGGCATCGGACTTTCTATAGTTGCTGCGTCCATGGCGGCTCACAACAAGAATTATGGTGTTTATAACGTAGAAGATGGAGTGGTATTTTACTTCGACCTGGACATCATAAAGGAGAATGAAAGTGAACCGGAAATGATACATGAGAGAAACATAGAAAGTACATCAGATAACGCATCAGAGCAATAAATGCTTTGCAAGAAGGAAACTTTTAGGCTATAATTCTAGGGGTTTCCTTTATTTGTTGTATTTTCAATAGCACAAATAAAGGTTAAGTAAAAAAATACGCATCTGACATGATAAGGTTGGTGCTATGCGAGCTGCATGATACGGTGGGATAAACTTAGAAAATCTGGCAGCTGCAAATATATTTATAAAATGGGAGAAGATTATGTCATACAGTGCAAAAAATATTGAGGTGTTAAAGGGACTTGAGCCGGTAAGACTGAGACCAGGAATGTACATCGGTAACACAGGGCGAAGCGGACTGAATCACCTCATACAGGAGCTTATAGACAACTCGGTGGATGAGCATCTGGCGGGATATTGCAACAACATATGGGTGAGCATCAATGAGGATGGATCGGCAACGGTTTCTGACGATGGACGAGGTGTTCCGGTTGATATCCACGAGCAGGAGGGCATTCCTGCGGAGCGTGTTGTATACACAGTATTGCATGCAGGTGGTAAGTTCAACAGTTCAACTTATAAGATAAGCGGTGGACTCCACGGAGTAGGTTCTGCCGTTGTAAATGCACTGTCCAACAAGCTTATAGTGGATGTTGCCAGGGATGGATACCTCTATCACGATACATATGAGAAGGGAATACCGACAACTGAGCTGGTTGACGGTATGCTCCCAAAGACAAAACTTAAGGAAAAGAGAACCGGTACGACGGTTACACTCTATCCTGATGATACAATATTTGAGACAGTAAAGTTCAAGGCAGATGCCATCAAGCAGAGGATCAAGGAGACTGCATATCTGAATCCGAATCTTACAATTACATTCCAGAACAAGAGGGACGGTGAGGAGCCTATAGTATTCCATCAGCCGGGAGGTCTTTCAGCATTTGTTGAGGATATATCCCAGGGACTCACGCATACATCACCGGTTGTCGCCATATCCGGTGAGAAGGACGGAATCGCCGCTGATATCGTATTTTTGATGACGGAGGACGGCGAGGAGAATATCATAGGATTTACAAATAATATCACGAATCCTGAAGGCGGAACCCATGTGACGGGATTCAAGTCAGCATTTGCCAAGCTTATCAATAATTATGCAAGAAATGAGCTTGGAGTTTTGAAGGAGAAAGATTCCAACCTGACAGGTGCAGACATAAGATCTGGCATGCAGGCAATCATATCCGTGAAGCATCCGGATCCTCAGTTCGAGGGACAGACCAAGACAAAGCTTTCAAATACGGATGTGTCAAAGGCTGTTGACGATATCGTGAAGGAACAGCTTACAGTTTATTTTGACAGAAATTATGATGTGCTGAAGGATATAGTGGACAGAGCGGTGGCGCTCTCCAAGAGAAAGGCGCTTGAGAAGTCCAAGATCAACATCAACAAATTCTCATTTGAGGGAAATGGCAAGCTTGCAAAGCAGGAGTCCTCAGATTCTTCCAAATGTGAGATATTCATAGTCGAGGGAGATTCGGCGGGAGGCTCAGCCAAGACCGCGAGAAACAGAAAGTATCAGGCAATACTTCCACTTAGAGGTAAGATACTCAACGTGGAGAAGAAGCCTGTTGCAAAGGTGCTTGAGAATGCCGAGATAAAAGCGCTCATCAATGCATTTGGCTGTGGCTTCATGCAGGGCTATGGCAACGATTTTGACATAAGTAAGCTGAACTATGATAAGATAATCATCATGACGGATGCCGATGTGGACGGTGCCCACATAGCGACACTTCTGCTTACATTCTTCTATAGATTTTATCCTGACCTTATCAGCGAGGGACATATATACATAGCTATTCCGCCTCTCTACAGAGTTGGCGAGGGCAAGAATATCAAATATCTGTACTCAGATGATGAGCTTGCAAAGTACAGAAAGACACACACGAACAAGTTCACGATCCAGAGATACAAGGGACTCGGTGAGATGGACGCAGACCAGCTCTATGAGACGACCATGAATCCGGAGACGAGACTTTTAAAGCAGGTATCAGTGAACAGCCGTATTGAGGCAAATCAGCTCACACAGACGCTCATGGGAACTGAGGTTGCGCCTAGAAGAGAGTACATAGAGACACACAGTGCGGATGCTGTACTCGATATCTAAGCTTATATAGAGTTATATTTGAAAAATACTGCACAGCGTGTTTTCATAGTTTGTATGATGAAAGGGATAGATCATGTCGGAAAAGATATTAAACGTAGATTATGAGAGCGAGATGGGACAGTCCTATGTGGACTATTCCATGTCGGTTATAACAGAGAGAGCGCTCCCGGATGTGAGGGATGGATTAAAGCCTGTCCAGAGAAGAATACTTTACTCACTGGACGGTCTTGCAGGCTCCGACAAGCCACACAGAAAATGTGCGAGAATAGTTGGAGATACCATGGGTAAATATCATCCACACGGAGACAGTTCCATATATGAAGGACTTGTAAATATGGCGCAGAACTGGAAGCTGCCGATACCACTTGTTGACCCACACGGCAACTTTGGTGCGGTGGATGGTTCCGGTGCGGCTGCCATGCGATACACTGAGGCGCGTATATCCAAGTACACAGAGGATGTGTGTATGAAGGATCTTCCGTTCTTCAAGGATCAGTTCATACCGAACTTTGACGGAACGGAGACAGAGCCGACTTTCCTGCCTTTCCAGGTGCCAAATATCCTGGTGAGCGGTTCAACCGGTATCGCCGTAGGTATGGCGACAAATATTCCTACACACAATCTAGGTGAGGTCATAGATGCCACAGTTGCATATCTGAATGATCCAGAGATAGAGCTTGAGGATCTGCTTGCGCTCATGCCGGGACCTGATTTTGCTACAGGAGGAATCATCAATGCCACACCTGAAGAGCTTTACAATGTATATGCCACAGGACTTGGCAAGATCAAGGTGAGAGGCAAGGTAGAGGTCAGGGATATCGGATACGGAAGAAAGAGCATCTGTGTCACAGAGCTTCCATATACCATGATCGGAGGCACTGCCAAGTTTCTAGATACTGTTGCAGAGCTTGTTAGAAACAGAGAGCTTCCAGCGGTCGTGGATATCGCGGACAGAGGAGACAAGAATGGTGAATGCCTGTGTATAGATGTGAAGAAGGGAACTTCTGACGAGGAGATACAGAACATCATCAATATATTATATAAGAAGGCAGCCCTTGAGGATACATTTGGCGTGAATATCAACTGCATCAACAACGGCAAGCCGGAGGTCATGGGACTCAAGAAGATACTGAAGGTATACACAGATTTCAAGTACGGTCTGTATGACACGAAGTATAGAAAGCTTCTCGCCCAGCAGGAGGAGATCAGGGAGATCAAGATGGGACTCTTGACAGCGGTAGACTGTATAGACCTGATCATAGAGATACTCCGCGGAAGTACAAAGGTTGCAGATGCAAAGGCGTGTCTCATGCATGGTGATACATCTAATATCAAGTTCAGATTCAAGGGCTCAGAGGCGGATGCGAAGTTCCTGTGTTTCACAGAGAAGCAGGCTGATGCGATACTTGCCATGAGACTTCAGAAGCTCATTGGTCTGGAGATCAATGCCTTAAAGAAGGAGCTGGCAGACGCTGAGAAGCTAATCAAGAAGTATACAAGGCTTATGGAGTCCAGGGATGCCATGAAGCAGCAGATGATAGATGACATGCTTGAGATAAAGGCAAAGTACGCCATACCTAGAAGAACTCAGATCCATAACTATGGAACTGTCGTTGTGAAGAAGGCAGAGGTCGTGGCTACAGATGTGGCTGTACTTCTTGACAGATTCTATTATATCAAGGTCGTTGATGCAAATGTATACGAGAAGAACATTGAACAGATCACAAAGGATTACAGATTCGCAGTGAAGTGTCAGAATCTTGACAGGATAGCGGTATTTGCCGACAATAATCAGGTGTATACGATCAAGGTCGCCGATATCATCAAGCTTCAGGCTAAGAAGAACACCAGCAAGAAGGGCGGTGGAAGCCTCATAGGACGTCTTGCCGACAAGGGAATCCAGGTGTTTGAGTTCTGCAACATGAACGGTGACGAGAACATTCTGTTCATGGATTGCATAGAGCATTTTGTGACGGACAAGCTGTTGTTCGTGAGCAGGCAGGGACTTGCCAAGGTAGTAGACGGTTCCGCATTTGATACCACAAGGCGTGCCGCAAATGCTTCAAAAGTCGGTGATGATATAATTTACATAGGTAAATTCTCTGAGGGAGATTTTATTATTGCACAGTCAGAAAAAGGATATTACATAAGAGTTGATATCTCCGAGATCCCTGAAAAGGGCAAGGGAGCAGCGGGAGTCAAGCTCATCAATTTAGAGGGTGATGATGTCCTTGAGTCGGTATTTGTGGGAAGCACAAAGGATACCTTCAAGGTTGGGGACAACGAGATAATCTTCACCAGAGTTAAGCCGGGCAAGCGCGGCGGCAAGGGAAGCAAGCTGAGGTTCTAAGAATTACATGCAAGGACAGAATATCTATTATAGCATAGGCATAAGATAATATAGATGCTTGACGTACAATTTTCTGTACAGTACAATATAAGTACAGAAAACTGTACATAAATATGGGGAGGTGTTCTTATGTTAGCTGTTAATTATACAAACTTACGCGATAATATGAAAAAGTATATGGATAAAGTTACAGATGATTATGAAACGATGATCGTAACTCGTAAGGATAATAAAAATGTTGTTATGCTGTCCGAGGAGGCATATAATAACCTGATGGAAAATGTGTATGTAATGGGGGATAAAGCCAATTATGATTGGCTGATGGAATCAAAAGCACAGCTAGAAAAAGGAAACTTTACTGTTCATGATCTGACGGAGGTATCTGCGGATGAATAAGGTCTTTACTGATAATGGCTGGAAAGACTATGTTTATTGGCAGACGGAAGACAGAAAGACACTAAAGAAAATAAATAGTCTTATAGAAGATATATGCAGAAATGGAAATGAAGGCATTGGCAAGCCTGAACCATTAATTGGAAATTTGGCTGGTTTTTGGAGCAGACGAGTAAATGATAAAGACAGAATAATATACAAGATCGATGATGACAATGTATATATTCTTGCTTGTAGATATCACTACAGCGACAGATAAATGAAATGGCTAATCATATAATGTCTAATTAGTATGAATTTTAGTGTACTAATTATATACTAAATATGATGTGTACTGAAATGTAACAAAGAGTACATAAAAGTAATGAAATGACATTTATCCATTCTTAATACGTAAACAAGTATCTGAAAAAGTGCTTGACTTGAAAGGAAAAAACAGATGATTTCAATTTTGGATTACGATGCAGGAAACATAAAGAGTGTTGAGAAGGCGGTTCAGTATCTTGGTGAGGAGGCTGTCATCACAAGGGACAGAGATGTGATCATGGCTAGTGACAAGGTTATCCTTCCGGGAGTTGGAAGCTTCGGAGACGCCATGGGAAAGATTCGGGAGTATGGACTTGAGAATGTCATCTATGATGTTGTGGATGCAGACAAGCCATTTCTTGGAATATGCCTTGGACTTCAGCTTCTGTTCAAGACCAGCGAGGAGTCGCCGGAGGCAACAGGACTTGGAATTTTAGACGGTGAGATACTTCGTATACCGGATGCGCCGGGACTTAAGATACCGCAGATAGGATGGAACAATCTTGAGATAAATCCAAAGGCAAGACTTTTCAAGGGACTTCCTGAGAATCCATATGTCTACTTTGTTCACTCATATTATCTGAAGGCAAAGGATCAGGAGGATGTGGCAGCATCCACATTCTATTCAACTCAGATTCATGCATCTGTGGAGCACGGCAATGTATTTGCATGTCAGTTCCATCCTGAGAAGAGCTCAGAAGTTGGACTTAAGATACTGAAGAATTTTATCGACCTGGAGGTGTAGAGCATGCATACAAAGAGAATAATACCATGTCTTGATGTCAAGAACGGAAGAGTTGTAAAGGGTGTAAATTTTGTAAATCTTACAGATGCCGGAGATCCTGTTGCAGTTGGTGCAGCATATGACAAGGCGGGAGCTGATGAACTCGTATTCCTTGACATAACAGCTTCCTCAGATCAGAGAAATATTGTGGTTGATATGGTAAGGCGTGTGGCTGAGACTATATTTATCCCATTTACAGTGGGCGGTGGAATCAGAACAGTGGATGATTTCAAGGCGATACTCAGAGAGGGCGCAGACAAGATATCAGTGAACTCAGCAGCCATAGACAATCCTACACTTATAGCAGATGCGGCTGATAAGTTCGGAAGCCAGTGCGTCGTGCTTGCCATCGATGCAAAGAGACGTGACGATGGCTCAGGCTGGAACATATATAAGCATGGTGGACGTATTGACTGCGGAATAGATGCGGTTGAGTGGGCCATGAAGGCTACAGAACTTGGCGCAGGAGAGATATTGCTGACCAGCATGGACTGTGATGGAACAAAGGCGGGATATGACATAGAACTCACCAGAACCATAGCAGACAACGTGAACATCCCGGTCATAGCATCAGGCGGTGCGGGAACTAAGGATCATTTCTATGATGCCCTGACAGATGGCGGTGCGGATGCAGCTCTTGCGGCTTCGCTGTTCCACTATAAAGAGCTTGAGATAGGAGATCTGAAGAGATATCTTCAGGATAAGGGAATCCCTATGAGGCTGTAGATTGTGCATTAGCTAGCCGTATTCCGGCGAATCAACGTAATTTGCTGGAAGTGAATTTACATACAAATATGGACTTGGCTATTCAACTTGGCTATCCAAATAAAGAAAAGCATACAAAATTTTCACTTATTCTTAAAAATAATCAAAAAAGAGATAATTTCTAGCAACTTTATCTCTTTTTTGATTATTTTATTAAATTAGTGATAAATTTGTATTCTTTTTTATCAAGCAAGTTCCCCGGAGGACAATCAAGCAAATTTCCCCCGGAGAGATATCAAGTAAGCATCTAAGTTTAATGTATGTTTTTTTGTTTTGAATACAGATTTCCCATTTTACATTTACATAGATGTATCATGCCTTCACATATATATCTATCTATATCACTCCTCAATATATGTGACATTTCCAGACTCAGCATCGCCAGATGTGATCTGGACGGATGCTGATGATTCCTTAGAATGAGCAGCCGAATTAGAGCTTCCTGAAGCAGTGGTGTTGTTTTTATCCGCCGAATCAGCGCCTTCGGTTGCGAGCTCGTTATCCGCTGAGTCAGCGCCTTCGGTTGCGAGTCCATTATCCGCTGAATCAGCGCCTTCGGTTGTAAGCTCGTCATCGAGGTAAGGATTTCCTGTGTCAACACCCTCTGCGTGCATAGCGGTATCAAGCCATGGGTCTTTGTAATCTGCAACGTTCATGTTGTTAAATACATATTCGCCATTCTTATCAAAGAAGAGCTCGGCCCAGCCACAGCTTTCAGGTGTTCCTCCGATGAGGATGACGCTGTGTGAGCCGTCTTCGTTTTTGATCTCATGACGGAAGTATTTGTCATGGCCGCATTTGTCAGTGATATCTTCCTTTGTGTCACCTAGGACGAAGTAGAGCCGTCCATTCTCGACCTTTGTATATCCGGTGTCGTCATTTGTAGTTATAGAGAATTTTATGGAATTGCCTTCGCTGTTCTGTTCGTATGTAACTTCTGTGCCATTTGCAAGATGGAATGTCTCCTTCAGATATTCGATGGCAGCGGAGACAGTAGTTCTGGTTGCCGGGATGCACAGAAGAACTGCACATACGGCGGCTGCTATGGCAGCGTATCTGCATATGCGTATAGTTTTGCCCTTTGTATTTCCTTTTTGAGCTTTTTCTGCAAGACTAGCTCTTATGTTGTCTCTGCTTTCCTTTGACATATATACGCTGTCCATGGTGGATTTGTATAATTCGGTGATTTCCTTGTCAGGTGAATCAGATTTTCTGACATGGAAATTTAAGTCTATTGGTGTATTTGATCTGTTTGTCATAAATATCCCTCCTTATTAAGTATGTATTGTTCATCCATGCCGTGTAGGTTTTGTTACACGACCGTCACTAGGTATCCGATAAAATTTTTTTTAGTTCATCGCGTCCGCGGGACACCCGCATGGAGACAGCCGATGTTGACATGTGAAGCATCCGTGCAATCTCTTTGAAAGTATAGCCCTCATAGTAGTGAAGGTAGAGGACTGAGCGGTATGTGTCGGAAAGATTATTTATGGAATCATACATAGTCTGTTCCTCCATATTGAAGACATATCCGGCTGGCTTCCTATCAAGCTCGTCGTAGCTGGTATTCAGCCTTTTAGGGGCGGATTTCAGATTGTTCCTGCACATATTGGCTGTCATTGTGAGGAGATATGACTTCTCGCTTCCATTTTTTATATGTGGACTCTTTTCTATAAGTTTTGTGTATACATTCTGTACAATATCTTCGGCGTCCGCAGTATTTCCAAGAAAACTCAGTGCAAGCCGGAATACGTTGTCAGAGTATGCATCGTATAATTCAAGCAGTTGCTGCTGCTTCAATTGTCATCACCTCCGTAGTCTGTTACATATGAGAAAACGACAGAAACAGGTTTTCTCTCATTTGAGATCTCATATATAAAACAATCTAGAACATCAAAATAGCACATGTAAAAAAGAAAAATCAAATAAATAATTTGAATGAAAATAATAGAGGTAATTGAGCCGTATGTTTAACGAGGTATTTATATTTAGAAATTATAATATGAAAGAAAAAAGCGTATAGCTTGTATGAAAATTTGATTATGCGCACATATATGGGCCGTAATGTCATTGGAAATGAACACTGTGCGTGCAGAAAAAAAGAAAAATCAGGATTGCCAAGGAAATGTAAGGACTACCAGGAAAAGCAGGACTGCCATGGAAATGTAAGGACTACCAGGAAAAGTAGGACTGCGACGAAAAATAATGTAAATATAAGTGCCGTATGGTAGAATAAAGGAAGTTGATATATTATTTGAAAATTAGTTGAAATCTGATTTGAATGGAATAAATAACATGTTTTGTATATATTTGCTTCCTTATAATAAAAAAGATTGGAAAGGGAAAAACAAATGTGCGTTATCAATTTAAGGAATTATCTTGGAAATGTATATAATGAATTAAAGAACTATCTGGAGACGCTGACACCTGATGAAAAAAAACGATTCATGAAAGAAGTTTCAAATTTTTTCTATAATGGTATTGCAGATTACGGAGATAGAAACCTGGTTGCATTTTATGTATTAAGGTATGCAAGGGCGTACGGTTTCTAGTTTTCGAGAGCCTACGCAGATATATTTTCGGATATGAAGAATCCGGGACGGGTAAGTGCGGTGAGTTTAGGCTGTGGTACAGGAATTGACTATTGGGGAATGTCCTATGCTGCAAGGAAGATGCACAGGGCTGATAACTGTGTACTTGATTATACGGGGATCGATCCTGAAGTCTGGGCGCACAATATAACCGGTTCTGATGATATGCCGGGATGTGACACAGTAAGATTTAACAAATTTGTTCAGACAAATAACACGGATGTATCAGATTGCAGCGATTTTGGACAGCTTCTTGACAGTATCGAGAAAGAGCCGGGAAGAGCACTTGATGATATCTACTTCTTTCCGCATTCCACCAAGGAAGTGTGTATACATACAGTGCCTGATTGCGGACAGGAGGATGGGAAATACAATGCGTATTAGTCCATGGCCAGATTTGCGGGAATTATAAGCCGGAAAATAAAGGATAAACCGGTGTATATCGCATTTACATATAGGAAGAAACCTGTAAAATTCAGCAACGAAGAGGTAGATACAGCAGCATATGAGACTATGTATGGAACATATCTGAGAAAATGTCTGATGGAGAGAGGTCTGGATGTGCAGATGCTGTCACCTATGCATGTCGATTAGGACAGCCACGATCTCAGTATATACAGTCCGAATGAAGATAGCTGGAATTATTTCTATGATTATACAGAATTTCACAGCTATACAGGCACTGACGGTGAGATGACATATGTGGCTGATCTGGGGAGAGACGCTGATAATACATTTGACAAGCTTTTCACTGACCAGATAATTGATACAAGACTTGCTTCACTTACAGAATGGAAAGAAGTGACGCGCAATACTGTATATGTTCAAATGTACCGATGGACAATCTGAAAGATATGTGTTATCAGGTGTTTAAGATAACCGGACACAGAGAAGAAGATCAGGATCAGACCGAAAAGAATACAAAACTTGACATAATCGAAAAGATTATGAGAGATTATTATTTTGTCTGTCCATATACGGACAGGTCAAAGCGGTCTCTGTCGTGGCTTGTGTCAAAGATCCATGATTATCCATGGAGAGCTGGCTAATATATAAACGGTAGTAAGATTCGATTGAAAGGACATAGACATGATATTAAGTGCAAGCAGAAGAACGGACATTCCGACATTCTATTCGGATTGGTTCTACAATAGAATAAAGGAGGGATTCCTGTACGTCAGAAATCCCATGAATGCACATCAGATAAGCAAGATAGATTTATCGCCGGAGGTCGTGGACTGTATCGTGTTCTGGACCAAGAACCCTATCCCGATGATCCCGAGGCTTGACGAGCTCTCAGCGTACAAATATTATTTCCAGTTTACCCTGATGGGGTACGGAAAGGATATGGAGTCGAATCTCCCGTATAAGAAGGGCAAACTCATACCGGCTTTTCAGGAGCTTGCCGGTAAGATAGGGAAGAAGAGGGTTATATGGAGATATGATCCGATAGTTTTCACAGACAGATATACACCTGAGTATCACATAAAGGCGTTTACACAGATAGCAGAGGCGCTTGATGGATGTACGGAGAAATGCGTCATAAGCTTCGTGGATATATATGCCAAGAATAAGAAGAATATGCAGGCTGTTGCGAGCTATGAGATGGGACATGATGAGCTGGAGAAGTTTGCAAAGACTATAGCCGATATAGCAAAGAAACATGGTATGGTCGTGGCCACCTGCGCAGAGGTTGTGGATCTTGCCAAATGCGGCATAGAGCACAACTGTTGTATAGATAAAAAACTCATCGAGGAGATCATAGGCTGTGAGATAAAGGTGTCCAAGGACAGGTCCCAGCGCCCCGAGTGCGGATGCATGGAGAGTGTGGAGATCGGTTCGTACAACACCTGCCTGAGTGGCTGCAAATACTGTTATGCCAATTACTCACCCGAGGCTGTGAAGGCCAACTGTGCGTGTTACGATCCACATTCCCCGCTGCTCTGTGGAAGTGTGGGCGAGTTTGACAAGATAAATGAGAGAAAAGTGAAGTCTCTCAAACAGACTCAGCTCAGTTTTAATTTTGATGATAAATAGTCAGGAAGATATATGAGATTGCAGATTATTTTATTTCAAGGATTTTGAAAAAAGATACTGGAAAGCAGAGAGACAGAAATGCAGATATGGGGGTTAGAATTTGAGATTAACAGATAAAGAATGGGAAAATATAGAATTCCGCAAAAGGAAATACGGACAGCTTAAAGCTGCCCTGGACGGTGCTGTGACCGGGCGGGGCAAAAACTGGTTGGACACTATGCGAGAGAGGATTACTATGATCTTTTGTCGGTGGTACAGATCTGCTTATCTAAAGAAGTGGTTGATGCTGCAGATGACAGTGAGCGGTTGCTGCGCCTACTTGAGACATTCTTTTCATCGAATATGAGCATAGAAGAGAGAAAAGATATAATTGTGAATGAATTTAGTATACCTTACTCGAACGATATCGAAAGGAGCGTGGATGCCATGTGTAATGCAGGTCAGGGTATAAAGAATGAGGCGATGCGCCAGGGCTTGGAAGAAGGTAGAAAAAAGGGCATGATTGAAGGAAAACAAGCAGGAAAGATAGAAGGCAAGATAGAAGGTAAGATAGAGGGCAAGATAGAAGCATACCTGGATATGGGACTTACAGCCGATGAAATCAGCCAGAAAATGGGCATATCCAAAGAGACAGTCTGCAATATTATAAATTCGCTCACTGTGACAGTCTAGGGAAATATCATTGTAAAATATAAAGACCATCAACTCGTGGATGAAGATATGTGAAATATCATACGTGAGTGGGTGGTCTTTTATTTTATTTATGAGATGTTCTTACAGTATATGGCGTTTTATAATTATTATATGAATGAGGTCTTTGCTTATTGTAATAGGTATAGGCAAAGTTGCTGATCGCATCATACAGGTCTGTCTCAGAGCTGTATGAGTTTTGATATATCAGTTCTGTTTTTAAAGTATTAAAATATCTCTCCATAGGTGCATTGCTGTGTGGGCGGCCCGGAAGGCTCATGCTCTTGATAAATTCGTATGTCGATGTTCGGTCACTGATGTCAATTGTTGATGATCTGATCTTTTGAAACTCTATTTTTTTGTCGATATCGTTAAGCTTTTTGTAGAGATCCGTCAGATAAGTATCTTTTGTTTTTTTCATGATGATTCCTCCTTATGATATTTTCTATATTGTATATCTCTGTAGATTTGTGTCGTATTTATTACGCATGACTAGGCAGTGACGGTGATATATCGTAAAAATAACGGGATTGTTTTTACAGGATCGTATAATGCAGACAACTGGTATAAACCTGATGGCGTTAGGCATGACAAAGGAGGAAAAGATGGAAGGATTGATCAGTGATAAGTATATTACAAAAAATCCTGATTCGTGGCGCAAATATGATTTTCTTGTAACAGCCAAGGGAAGAAAACTTGGGATAAGCAGAATAAAGAAAAAGGATGGTCTGATCAAGATTCTGCTCAGCATGGCTGCGGTTGATGTTGTTATCAGGAATATCAGGAATGGCAGGTATATGAATTTGGAAAGGAGTGCATGCAAATGAAACTTAACTGTGATGATCGCAAATTGATCGGGGAGAGTAAAAGAAAACTTAAGAAGGTTCAGGCGGATCTTGAAAAGATAGTAAGTGGCAGAGCACATTCATTACTGCCATTTGTCACAGATTCAGAAGGCAGGTACAACGAAAGAAAAGGTCTTCTTCTCATAGGAGAGCTTATGGCGGATATGAACAGGTCTGCAAACCAGAATCTTCTCTGGTTTGGGGATATTATGAGTGATGATGCGGTACCCGCCCAGAAAAAATTCAGAAAATACATGGAGACTTATCTGTATCTGGTGATAAGAGCGTCACTGTTAAAACTTGATTGGCTGAAAGGCGTTGTTTCGGATCTCCCAGACTGTACATTTGACAATATTCTAACTGGATGTGTTGATTTTAATTCTGAAGATGACAAGGATTCACTGCTGTGCGAATACAATTTTTCCGGGTATGTGTATGAGCGTGGGATTATAGCATGGTGTATTGAGATATACGAATATATAAATCCGGATCCAGGAAAATCCTGGCTGACGGAAGATATGAGAGCAAGGATGTTGAAGGCAAGTGATGAAATAGCCGATGCCGATTTGGATGAATATATAGATGATGAATTGTGCGGTGAAAGTAATCCTGATGCTTCCGAAGTGGACGATGACATATATGATATCGATACTTATATGGATGAGATGGAGCCTTCGTATGACTATGATTTTAATATAAAAGAATACCTCCTTGGCCGAATAGATAATCCAGAGTTTTTCTGTGAGAAGTTCAGATCATTCATGTCGATGATCTATTCCGGCGAAGTCCCGCTATCGTATCTTTCAAATATGAAAAATGCCGTTGAGGGAATGCCCGATACATTTCTTTCGGAACACAGAATGTCTATGTTCATCGATGACAGAAATATGGCAAAGACTGTGGTATACATTCAGAAGGCCATGGAGAAAGCTGATCTTTTGTATCGTAGAAATTACGGGAAGTCATGATATGTAATATATACTTGTATTTGATGGAAAATAGATAACATATTGATTGTGCGAATTGCACTTTGAAAGGAGCTGATAAGTATGTTGATCAGAAATATGAAAGAACTTTACATGGAACTTCTTAAAGCATCCACAGGTGGTTTTATGGGAAGAAGCTTGCAGAATCCCGCAATTGATTTTGCGGATGCCGCAAAGGCCGGAGAATACAATGAGATGTCAGATCAGGAGTATGATGAGATTCTAAGTGATATCAAGGAAGTTAGCAAGGTCTGGATGCAAAAGAGGAGCAGAACGGTCAGCGAATTGCTTATCACATCAATTGAGAACCTCGATCTGGAAGATGACGATATTGAAGATATATCCGCAGCTCTTATGTGTGCATATAAAAATACGGATCAGGCACACATACCATGCGACCCGGATACGGGCGATGCCACTTGTGATATTCTCGAAGATGGCGGAAAAGAAAACCGAAGGGAAGATGCTATGAAGACAGAAAAATCGCAGAAAATGCAGTCTGCGAAAAATAGTTCCCCGGAAGACATACTTTCCTCACCGATGAAAATATACGAGTATCTTGAGAAAAACGTATATGGGCAGAATGAGGCAAAGAAGGCGGCGGCCATGCTCCTGTGGAATCATGTAAATGGCCGGAGGCAGAATGTCCTTTTTGCGGGGCCGACCGGATGCGGTAAAACTGAGATTTTCAGGCAACTTGCAAAGATCTATCCGAATATAACCATTCACAACGCAGCCACTCTTACGGGAAGCGGCTGGAAGGGCAACATGAAGGTTCAGAATCTCTTTGATGGATACAAGGGTGAGCAGAGAGAGCACTTGATCATCGTCTTAGATGAGGCGGACAAGATGTTCGAGGATGTCGATGACAGGCATTACAGCTATACAGTCCAGAACGAACTCCTGAAACTTATCGAGGGTGACAGGGTCCGCCTTGACGGCAACACCACGCCATTTGAGATTGACACATCCAATGTGAGCTTTGTGTTCCTCGGCTCATTTGACAGTATGGTCAAAGCCAAGGAGGACGCAGTGAATGCCAGCCATACAATATGGTTTGGCGTCAAGGGGCAGGATGAGACATTTGACGGATATAACAGTATCTTTACACAGGAAGACCTCGTCACATATGCAAATGTCAGAAGCGAGATCGCCGGCCGTATAAACAATATTGTCCAGTTAAAGGACATGACGGAGGATGACTATTATTCAATTCTCTGTGATAAGTACATAAGCCCTGTAAAGCGTCTGTCGGATTACTACAAAGTACGCATCAAGATGTCAGCCAGGGCTAAACATGAGCTTGCTAAAGAAGCCGCAGACACCGGAATGGGGGTCAGATATTTAAGGTCAAGGCTGCAGAGAGAACTCGACAAGCAGTTGTTTGTGGATTGCGGAAAAAAAGAATATGTCCTATAAAAAGCTGCCACGGTCACTTTTTAGATAGTGATCGTGGCATGTTTGTACAGTAATCGTGACAGTTTTATGCAGTGAAGTGATCGTGGCAGCTTTTTACAGTGACCATAGCACTTTTTATATCACAAAATACATTTTCAAAAAATTTTCAAAAAATCGTAAAAAATTGCATTTCTATAAAACTTTTTTTGAAACTCATTCGTCTCTATAAACAGAAAGGGAAATACACAATGTGTATAGGACCAGTCAAATTAAGAAAACGAATACAAAAGGGAGGCGGTAAGCAGGGACAGAGAGTAATTCTAAAACGAGGGAAAATGAGAGATGCGATTCAACAAAAATTTGAGAACGGGTTCAGAAAATAAGAAAAGAAAAACAAATTTACAGATTAAGAGAGGAAAAAGAATATGAACAACATGAATCAGAACAATAATATGAATGTAATGAACGCAAATGGTGGAGCCGGATTTGCCGAGAGATTAAAGACAGATTACAATTTTGCAGGAAGACTTGTAGGGCTTGTGGCGGCGGTGCTGACACTTATATCGCTGTTTCTGCCATTTATCAAGGCAAGCGCATATGAGTATTCAAGTAAAAGCAACCTGATATCGCAGAAGGGCGGAGCAGTATTTCTGGTTATGGTTGCCATAGCTGCTGCAGCGGTTATAATAGGTAAATGGGGCGGTTTGATATTTGGCGGAGCATTTAACCTTATAGTGATGCTCATATCTATATCAAGTGCAAAAAGCCAGTCAAAGGGTGTAAAAGTAACGATGATGGTTGGATATAAGATGTATATTTTTGCTTGCATACTGCTCATCGCTGCGGGTATACTTGTCGTTGTGAGGAAGTACATGCAGAAGAAATCAATGTAATCTGTTATGAGAAAAGGGTATAAGGGACAATAGGAGGATAAAGATGTACTGCGGAACATGTGGAAATGATCTGAATGGAAATGAATATCGCTGCCCGGCGTGCGGGGCAGAGCCTGATTACGCAAATGCTGTAAAGCTTGCGCTTGAGGGCAATGAGAGGGGATTCTCATTTTTGTATGAGATTTCTTACAAGAGTAAATTATATATAGCCATGAAATATATGAAGGATGAAGACAGGGCACTTGATGTACTTCAGGATTCGTATATAAAGGCATTTGCAAAGCTTGACACACTGCGTGATCCGAAGACATTTCCGAAGTGGCTCAGCACTATAGTGGCGTCCACTGCGCTGGATGCACTGAAAAAGAAGAATCCGGTACTTTTTACGGATCTTCAGAATGAGGATGAGAGCGGTGAAGCATATGAGTACACGATAGCTGACGAGGATATGTCCAAGCAGCCGGAGATGGCGTGTACGGTGCAGGAGACACAGGAGATGGTGAGAGAGCTCATTAATTCATTGTCTGATGAACAGAGAATGTGTGTCCTCATGTTCCATGTGGAAGGCTATAGCATAAAAGAGATAGCCACTACCCTTGGATGCTCAGAGAATACAGTAAAGTCGAGACTTAATTATGGACGACAGAATATAAAGGTAAAGGCTGAGGAGCTTCAGAAGAAGGGATACAAGCTGTACAGCTTCGCACCTATCACACTTCTTCTCTATCTTATATGGTCAGATATGGGAGCAGAACTTGCAAATGGAACGCTCTCACAGCTTGCCGGAACTACATACGGAGCCGGAAAGGCTATACTTCAAAATTCCATATCTGCATCTGGCAGAGTACCTGGTGGAATGCAGATAACTGGAGGCGGCCAGCCGGGCAGCACATCTGGTGGAATGCAGAGCATGTCAGGTAATCCTGGCAGTACCCCTCCGGGTAGCTCGCAGGGGACGCTGGGAAATCCTGGCAGCACCCCTCCGGGCGGTTCGCAGGGAATACTTGGAAATCCTACACCTTCTGGCGGCATGGGAAATGCTGCTGGAGCAGGACGCAGCATAGCAAAGGCTGCTGTCAAAGAAGGCGCCAGGAAAGCAGTCCTTGGCACGGTAGGCGGAAAGATTGCGGTTGCAGCAGCTGCAGTGGCGGTGGTTGGAATAACAGCCGGCGGTGTAGTCATGGCAAAGAAGATATCGGACAGAAAACTGGAAGAACAGAGCACTACAACAGAGACTGTGGCGGTTATAGATGACACTGCGTCATCTGGCGATGATGCATCGGCGGCTGGTGATAATGCCCAGGCAGATGCATCGACAGCGGATACTGCGGATGCAGGTACAGAAGCTGCGACTACCGAAGTTTCTGTGGATGAAAGCGCATATAAAGCAGCGTATAAAAAGGTGCTGGAATCCTATCATACGCAGGTGGACAATTATTTCTGGCAGTATGATTTTGACATTATGACACATACTGCAAATGAAGAACAGACACCTATAGCGTTTGCAGATATCACAGGTGACGGAGTTCCGGAGATGATTTTGCTCCAGTCAAAGGCTGCCGATTCAGCTGGTAACGCAGATCTTGACATTTATTCATTTGATGGAGATAAGGCGATACAGATATTTGGAACAGATCTGATCGATGATATGATGGGATGGGATGTAGGCGCTGCTTCAGGGACAAGCTATTTTCTGTTTACTGACAAGGATGGAACGCTCTGCGCATACAGCGGATTTGGCGATGAAAGATATACAGATACGTATATGAAGTTCCAAATGGATGCTTCAGGTATGCTGCAGATAGATCCTGAGTGGAGTAAAACAACAGGTCCGAATGAAGAACATACAGATAATATTCTTATATGTAAGAAGAATGACAAGGAGGTTTCCGAAACAGAATATGATGACAACATCAGTGCATTGCAGAAGAATGCTGACACCATTCTCATATTTAATGAAAGGGGGCGTGACAAAACTTCAGAATTTTTCGGAAATACTGATGATACGGCCATGACCTATGATGAGGCGATGAAGTATCTTGGAGACGATGGTTCATCAGATAAAACTGGCAAGTCAGGCGGTGTAGTTTCGGAGAGTGATTATAAGAGTGCTTATCTGAATGTGCTAGAGGAAAATGAGACAGCCATAGCCAATTATGACATTCAGTATCCAGTGTCCGACAATGAATTCGGTGGTTATTATCGTGCAAAAAAGGATGTTCATGCCGGACGTGAATCCGAGCCTGTGGCATTTGCAGATATCACAGGAGACGGCGTTCCGGAGATGTTTGTTATGGCATGTCCTGACGGCAAAAATTCGGTCGACGCGTCGCCTGAGCTGTACATATACTCATACTCAGGCGGAGAAGTCAAAAATATATATGATAAGACAAAGGTCGAATATGCACCGGAATGGGATCTGAATACAGAGTACTTTATATTTAAGGAAAAGGGAGATGACTCACTTTATGTATTCAGTATCATGCCGGGTGCAAATGCCTGGGAGGGCTATTGGCAATATGCTATGGGCAAAGATGGTTATCTTGAGGAAATACACATGTGGCGTATATGCAGAAATAATGAGGATGCAAATGCAACTGCGGATGATGCCATAGCCATCTGTGATGGCAAAAAGATGAACAAGGCAGATTATGATGCGATGAAAGAAAACTGGTGGAAGAATGCAGAGACGCTAATCCTCTATAATGGTGACGGTGAGAGTAAGATAAAGGAAGATGAGAGCGGTCTTCTTGAAAAAAGCGCAAATATGACCTATGCGGATGCTGTGGAATATCTGAAATCAGAAAAATAAAATTATATAGAAGATTCTTTTCCTTGAAAATAAGGGCTTCCCTTGGCGGGTGGCTCTTATTTTTTTTCGGGTTTAAGCGGACTTTTAAGTTTTTTTCAAAAAAATAAAAAAATTTTCAAAAAAATATGATTTTTATAAAACTTTTTGAAAACCTCATTCGTCTTTATAAACGTAAGGAGGTGAAAAGGCAGATAAAAGGGATGTGCTGTTATTAGAAAGAAGAGAGGAAAGGTGAGGTGTTATGAAAAATAAAAAAACAAAAACTATAAGAATAACCGCATTTATGATGGTGCTGGTGATGCTGTTGACATTTGTTCCGGAGAGAAAAGCGCAGGCGGCGACAAATGAACAGTCGCTTACAGTTCAGCTTCTGGGCTATGAGACCAAGGTGCTGACATTCAAATCCAGGATAAAAGCCGTCAGAAAGTACGGAGATCCAAAGTATGCTTCGGTGGAGAAAATATCTGATACACAGGTAAGAGTCACCGGAAAAATGAACGGAAGAAGATACTTTGAAGTTGTGACAGCAGACAATAAGACGACGAAATGCTACAGCAAGGTTACATCTACTTACTACACAAAGACAGGAGTGAAAAGAGCAGTAAAATCCCAAAAGCGGATCGAGTATGTCAGTTCCACGAATAAGGCGATAGTGAGAGCCGAGCTTGGAAAAAGCCAGAAATCTTATATGATAACTACTACATCAAGAAAGGGAACGGCAAAGCTGGTCATCATTTATTCAGATGGAGAGATGAAGGTTCTCACGGTGAATACCGGAGGTCATACACACAAGTGGGTGACTGTATCTGACAGGACAAAGAGCATACCGATATATGAGACAAAGGAATACTGCGTATTCATTTATGTCTGGCCTGATGGTTCAAATGCATACTATCTTGCAAGTGGCGAACAGAAATGCAGGTGGTGTTCGCTTCACTGCCTGAGATGCATGGGACCTGATGTGTCAGATCCGGATCCGCTTGGAAGATGCGCATTCTCAGTAGGTGAGGGAATGGACATGAGAGAGAGGAGAGTAAGGACGGGAACAAAATATGTGAGGATAACTTCCCACACCGAGTGCAGTTTATGTGGAGCCAGAAGATGATGCCGGTTTTGTAAAAAATATTGATCTACACTCAACCAGACAGGGGGGATGTTATGACGATATGGCAGGCTATGAATATGTTTGAGGCTCTCACGGAAAACGAAAGCCAGTCCCTTGTTATAGACAGAAGAATACAGGACTATGTGTACAAGGTGATCAGGCTGAACAGAAACAAAAAATATGAGGGCGACAGGTATACAGCCAGTAGGAGACTGACAAAATGACGACGGCCTGTTACCAAAGCAGGCCTTGCGTCAGCCAAATAAGTGAAACAAAGGTACGTGATATGAAAAATAATTGGAGGGAAATATGAGAAATATAAAATCGGGATCAGTTAAAATGATGGCAGTCATGTTGGTATTCATAGTGATATTGTCATTTTTGCCATCGGACACAGCGAAAGCTGCAGTTATTACAAAGAACAATGTAGAGGAAATGCCGATACAGCTTCTGGGCTATGAGGCGAACACGGTTACATTTGACAGGGAGATCATATCGATCAGGGCTTACAGCGGCAGTGAGTATGTGACATATAAAAAGGTATCATACAACAAGCTGTGCTTCATAGGCAGAAAATGCGGAAGAAGATACATAGAAGTCATGACTGGAGATCACAAGATCATAAAGTGTTACGTGAGAGTGAACACAAATCTGTACATTGGGAAGGGGTATCTCAGGGATGTAACCACTTCCAAGGATATAAAGAGTGTGAGTGCATCCGATAAAGATTTCGTGCATGTGTACAGATATGATGACACCAAGCGGGGCTATGCGATTGAGTTATGGAACAAGACCGGAACGGCAAATGTGGTTGTCCGCTATACAGACGGAACATTCAATGTAATAAAGGTCATAACATCGCCTCACAAGCATTCATGGATAAGAGTGGCAGATAAGACTGAGAAGGTGCCGGTGTTTAAGAAGACTATAGTAAAGAAAGCTGTGCTTACATGGCCGGATGGCTCAGATGCATCGCAGTTCTACTCAGGGGACATCGATACACCATTCAGCAACAGCAAGCTTATCGGCTGGTGTCAGAAACACTGCACTGCCTGCAATGGAAAATATGCCACACAGCCTGACCCTCAGGGAAGATGTGCATCCACAGTGACATGCAAGATAAAGAATGTCACAAAATGGGTCAAAACAGGAACGAAGACCAAGACCATAACATCACACGTACAGTGCAGATATTGTGGTGAAGTAAAATAAAGTATGAAAAGGAGATTTTAACTATGAACAGAAAAAGGTGTAAATTTACAAAGATAATAGCAGCTATACTCATCGCAGTGATGATATGTGGAAATGCCGGAGTAAAAGGATTTGGTACGAAGATAACTGCAAAAGCAGCGACGCCTATTGAAAGAACACTTTATTGGAATATGGAACATAACGGAACTCTTGACAGTAATGAAAAAGATGTATATGTATTCAGTTTGAAAAGATCGGGAAAGGTTAATATTCAATTAACCACAGAAGGATACGTATATTATAGTGCAGAAATTTCTATATATGATGCATCTGATGAACGTATTAAATATTATGATATTGAAAAGGGAAGTTATAACTACTCATTTGAACTGCTGGCAGGTTCATACAAATTAGTTATAGATAGCGTAGATAATGAATATTCATTTGTTCCTAAATTTACTCCATCAGGAGAGACAAAACAGGAAAGCTACATGGCAAAGAACAATTCTACAGCAACGGGTACATATTATACTTTAGGAAAAAAGGTCAGAGGACAGCTTGCAATGAATGATGCTATGGACATATATAAGCTTAACATAACAAAGCCAGGATATGTGACAATTGCGATAAGTAGTTACCTCAATGATTATGATATTTCAGTCATCAATGAATATCAGAATGATCCTGTATATTCGGTAACTGAATTGGGTGCAGGATCGTATAAGAAAAGTTTCTTTGCAAGAAAGGGAATACATTATTTTATAATTCAGAAGGATTCATATAACACAGATAGTAAGTATTGCGGTTCATACACATTTACAATAACGAATACAGGAATTCCTACATCTAGGATATCTAAAGTGACCAATTCTTCCAGGAAGGCAGCAACAGTCAGATGGAATACAAGCTCGCGCGTGGACGGTTACCAGATCCAGTATTCTGTGACAAACACTTACAAAAAAGGTTACACCAAGACAGTTATGATTAGAAAAAAAGCTACTGCTGCGACAGTCCTCAGAAATCTCAGAAAGGGTGCCACATACTATGTGAGAATCCGTACATTTAAGAGAGACTCATTTGATGTTGCTCAGTGGTCAGCATGGAGCAGTTCAGCTAAGATCAGAATTACAAAATAAATTTATAATACGTAATTAACAATGAAGGCAATGCAGGATACATAGTAAGATAAAATGTAATATAAAAATGAAGCAGTATATAGCATGGAGGTCAAAGACCAGAGATATGCTATATACTGCTTTTGTTTTGCTTATAGATTATAAGGTGGATAAAACCTTTCGAAGCGTCAGATATTTATTTCTTCATATTCTTGTTTGCCGCTGCGAGCATGAGCTTGATACGGTTTACCTGATTGACCTCAGATGCACCAGGATCATAGTCGACTGCCACGATGTTTGCCTCAGGATATGCCTCACGCAGATGCTTTATAACACCTTTGCCAACGATATGGTTAGGCAGACAGGCAAATGGCTGTGCACAGACGATGTTTGGAGCGCCGCTCTTTATGAGCTCGATCATCTCACCCGTAAGGAACCAGCCCTCACCGTTCTGGTTACCGATGGATACGATAGGCCTTGCGTATGCGGCAAGCTTTTCGATATGAGCTGGAGCTTCAAATCTCTTGCTCTTTTCAAGAGCCTCCCTTGCCGGCTTTCTGAAGGACTCCAGAACCTTTATAACGGTGTTACTGACTATGGCACCCTTCTTGGTTTTGCCAAGGAACTCATAGTTGTAATTGTTGTTGTAGAAGCAGTACATGAAGAAGTCAAGGAGATCTGGCATAACAGCTTCGGCTCCCTCTGCCTCAAGCAGGTCAACAAGATGGTTGTTGGCTGATGGCAGGAACTTTACAAGAATCTCACCGACTATACCGACTCTAGGCTTCTTGATGTCAAGAAGTGGGAGAGTGTCAAAGTCGTGGACTATTCCCTGTATATTCTTCTTGAATACTGAGTTGCTTCCAGTCTTTGTAAGACTATCAAGACAGATCTTTTTCCACTTCTCATGGAGTGCATTTGCCGAGCCCTTTTCCTTCTCATAAGGTCTTGTCCTGTACAGACATCTCATGAACACATCACCGTATATCAGAGCCTGCATAGCACGTTTTACTACCTTGTAGCTTATCTTAAAGCCTGAGTTCTTCTCAAAGCCCTGGGCCGACAGTGCGATCACAGGAATCTGTCCGTATCCTGCCTTTGAGAGGGCACGTCTGATAAATCCTACATAGTTGGTTGCACGGCATCCGCCACCAGTCTGGCTCATGATTACTGCCAGCTTGTTCACATCGTACTTTCCAGATGTGATGGCGCTCATCATCTGTCCTACAACGATGAGAGATGGATAACATGCGTCGTTATTTACATACTTAAGTCCTACATCTATAGTCTCCTTGGTGGCATCAGGAAGAATCTCGATGTTGATTCCCATGCACTTAAATGCCGGTGCAAGAAGATCAAAGTGGATAGGAGACATCTGAGGAGCAAGAACTGTGTAATCCTTCTTCATCTCCTTGGTAAATTCTATTCTGTTGATGGCGCTGCTCGACGGACATGTCTTGTAGTGCTGTTCATGTCTTGAGTTGACCGCGCTTATGAGGGATCTTATTCTGATCCTTGCGGCACCTAAGTTGCTGACCTCATCGATCTTGAGGACAGTGTATATCTTGCCGGACTTGGTAAGTATATCATTTACACAGTCTGTAGTTACAGCGTCCAGCCCACAGCCAAATGAGTTGAGCTGTATGAGCTCTAAGTTGTCACAGGTCTTGACGTAGTTGGCTGCCTTGTACAGTCTTGAGTGGTACATCCACTGGTCGGAGACTATGAGAGGTCTTTCAACTTTACCAAGGTGTGCGACTGAATCCTCAGTAAAGACAGCGATCTTGTATGAGTTGATGAGCTCAGGAAGACCGTGGTTGATCTCGGGATCTAAGTGGTATGGACGACCTGCCAGAACTATACCGAGCATATCGTGTTCATCAATATATCTGAGGGTTTCTTCACCTTTAGCACGTACATCTTCCTTGACCTTCTCTGCCTCTGCGTACGCCGCATGTATGGCACTTCCGATCTCGTCCATTGTCACATCATAGTACTTGGACATCTCACGGTACATACGCTTTATAAGCGCTTCTTCATTGTCCAGAGCCACAAATGGTCTGATAAATGTCACATCGTCAGCCTTCAGTTCCTCCATGTTGTTCTTGATGTTCTCTGCATAAGAAGCAACGATAGGACAGTTGTAGTGATTGTTTGCCTCAGGAGTCTCGTTCATCTCATATGGTACACATGGGTAGAAGATGGATTTGATTCCGTTCTTAAGCAGCCACATCACATGTCCGTGGGATATCTTTGCAGGGTAACACTCTGACTCACTAGGTATGGACTCGATACCCAGGCTGTATATGTCTCTTGATGACTTTGGAGAGAGCACTACTGAGAAACCAAGCTTTGTGAGGAATGTGTGCCAGAAAGGATAGTTCTCGTACATGTTGAGTACACGGGGAACACCTATCACACCGCGCTTTGCTTCCTCGGGCTTGAGTGATTCATATCCAAATATTCTTCCAAGTTTATATTCAAAGAGGTTAGGTATGTTGTCAGCATTCTTCTTCAGACCGACACCCTTCTCACATCTATTTCCGGTGATGAACCTCTTGCCGTTTGAGAATTTGTTTATGGTGAGGAGACAGTTGTTCGTACATCCCTTACATCTTGTCATCGAGCTCTCGTATGTGAGCTTTCTTATCTCCTCGATAGGGAGCATGGTTGTCACAAATCCCTCTTTGTATTTGTTCCTAGCTATGAGGGCTGCGCCAAAAGCACCCATGATACCTGAGATGTCAGGCCTGATGGCTGTTCTTCCGGATATGACTTCAAAGCTCTTTAAAACCGCATCGTTGTAGAAAGTACCACCCTGTACCACGATGTTTTTTCCGAGATCCTGCGGGTTGGTGAGCTTTATAACCTTGAGAAGTGCATTCTTGATGACGGAGTATGCAAGTCCGGCTGAGATATCAGCAACGGATGCGCCCTCCTTCTGCGCCTGCTTTACCTTTGAATTCATGAAAACCGTACATCTTGAACCGAGGTCGATAGGTGTCTTTGCTGTGATGGCGATGTGCGCAAAGTCTGCGATATCGTAGTTCAGCGACTTTGCAAATGTCTCTATGAATGAGCCGCATCCAGATGAGCATGCTTCGTTCAGCATAACGTTATCTACAACACCATTCTTGATCTTGATACACTTCATATCCTGACCGCCGATATCGAGGATACAGTCAACCTCCGGGTCAAAGAACGCAGCGGCGGTGTAGTGTGCTATGGTCTCAACCTCACCGAAATCCAGTGAGAGAGCCTGTTTGATAAGCGCTTCACCATAACCTGTGGAGCATGATCCAGCGATCACTGCGCCATCAGGAAGCTTACTGTATATATCTTTTATAGCTCTGATAGTAGTGTTCAGTGGACTTCCGTTGTTGCTGCTGTAGAAGTCGTAGAGCAGTTCACCGTTTGAACCTACAAGTGCAACCTTTGTGGTTGTTGAACCGGCATCCACGCCGATAAAGCATTTGCCCTTATATGTGGCAAGATCACCTCGCTTTACAGCGTATTTGTTGTGATCTGCTTTGAATTTCTCGTAATCTTCGTCACTGTCAAAGAGTGGGGCAAGTCTCTCAACACCTGAAGAGAGATTAAGTTCCTGTGACAGTGCGTGTATGAGCTCGGAGAGAGTCATAGTGATCTCCGGCTTGGAATTCAGGGCAGCACCAACTGCGGCAAACAGATGTGAGTGTCCCGGATCTATGATGGCGTCTCCTGTGAGATTGAGCGTTCTTATGAAAGCGTTCTTTAACTCTGGAAGGAAGTGAAGAGGACCTCCAAGGAATGCAACGTTGCCCTTTATAGGCTTACCACAGGCAAGACCTGATATTGTCTGGTTTACAACAGCCTGGAATATGGAAGCTGCCAGATTCGGTTTGGTGGCACCTTCGTTGATAAGTGGCTGTATATCTGTCTTAGCGAATACACCGCATCTTGCGGCGATCGGATAGATGGTATCATAGTCCTTTGCATAGTCGTTAAGACCTGATGCGTCCGTCTGAAGAAGAGTAGCCATCTGGTCGATGAAAGAACCTGTACCACCGGCACATACTCCGTTCATACGCTGTTCGATTCCGTTCGTAAAGTATATGATCTTGGCATCTTCACCGCCGAGCTCTATGGCGACGTCTGTCTGAGGTGCATAGTCCTGAAGTGCCTCAGATACGCAGACTACCTCCTGTGTAAATGGCACACCGATGAGCTGTGCCAGTGCAAGCCCGCCTGATCCAGTTATACATGGATTTACTTCAAGGTCACTGAGACTGTCTTTTGCCTCTTCAACAAGTTCCTTCAATGTTTCTTTGATATTTGCAAAATGCCGCTTATAATCCGAAAAAAGTATCTTGTGTTCATCGTTTAAAACAGCAACTTTAACTGTAGTTGATCCAATATCAATTCCTAATGTGTACATAAAACAACCCTTCCAATTCTTTTGTGTCTTGTTGAATGTGTGGCTTTTAGGGCAGTACGCCCTTAAAGCTTCTTTATTATAGTGTAGGGTTAAAAAAAAAACAATGACTTTATGAAAACTTAACTATTGTAAAAAGTGATATAGAAACATATGCTGCACAAGTCACATTTTACTGACACAGGCATAAAATATAAAAAAGCTTTTCAGGGGCAGGTTATGAATTTTGATACTTGTAATGGTGTCATCCATGTGGTGAAGAAGGGGGATACACTGTACAAATTGTCCAGGATCTACAAGGTGAAGCTGAGCGATATCATTTCCGCAAATCCGTATATAAATGTATATAATATGCAGCCGGGAGATGAGGTGTGTATTCCGGTGATCATGGAGGAAGATTTTCTTGTTTATAAAGTGAAGGATGGGGACACATTTGAAGAGGTGCTTAAGAACACGGGAGTGTCGCCGGATGATCTGTTCAAACTCAATCCGGATCTCTATAAGATCCCTCTGATCTGTGATATGGAGATAAAATATGTAGATTTCCAGAGATAGGAATTTTTTATGGAATAAAGCCGTGCTGCAGGCTTTATGTCTGTGGTATGGCATAGTACATATATAGAAAATATAAAATGGCGTGTAGTGCGTGATGCTGTCTTCATTGACCAGGTTAGAAAAACTTAATTATTTCTGATGTTGTAAAGTCATTTTTAATATTATATAATTCAAAAGGTGTAGTTTAAAAAATAACGAATGGAGAATTTTATGAATATAATAAGCAAGATAGAGAGAAAATTTGGGAAATACTCTATACGCAATCTCACACTTTATCTTATCATCGGATACGCAATTGGATATCTGCTCTATATGTTCAGACCAGAAATCCTGCTGATGCTGACGCTGGACCCGGCTATGGTCATGAAGGGGCAGGTGTGGAGACTTGTTACATGGATCATCACGCCGCCGACGTGGGGCGTTGATATATTCACCATAATCATGCTGTTCTTTTATTATAGTATAGGATCGCTTCTTGAGAGAACCATAGGAACGTTTTTGTATAACCTTTATATGTTCAGTTCTATGCTGTTTACTATGGTTGGCATGATGCTGGCGCATATATTCTGTACGTATCTCATACATTATGATTATGCGCTTTCAGGGGGATATTTGGTATATGCATCCACATACTATATACTGCTTTCCATATTCCTTGCGATTGCCGTGTGCTATCCGGATATGAGTGTTCTGTATGCCATGATCATCCCGATCAAGATGAAGTACCTTTCTATTATATATATACTGATCATCGTTTATTATTTTATAAATGAGTCATTTATGGGAAGGGTCAACATAGTGATGTCGCTTGTCAGCTTTGTCATATTCTATCTGAGTACGAAGAATATAAGACGTTTTTCACCTAAGCAGATGAAGCGGCGGAGAAATTACAACAAACAGGTTAAGGCCGCAAGACAGCAGAATGTAAGCCATAGATGTGTGATCTGCGGACGAACAGATAAGGATTATCCTGATCTGCAGTTCAGATATTGTTCCAAGTGTACCGGCAATAAGGAATACTGTCAGGATCATCTGTTTACACATACGCATAATTAATTTTATAAGGACAGGGAATCAGATATGTACAACGAAGAGAAGAAATTGATAACAGATATACAGAGAAAGAAGGATCTTGATAAGAACCTGAAGATGTTTTCAGATGTGGCTTTTAAGGCTGATTATGAGTATGCCTGCCACAAGTTCACACTGAATTATCTCACATTGAAGGACATGCATATGGATGGAGACATTCCAGATGATCCGTATATTGCGCAGTGTCAGACTGTGATAGACAAGCTTGCTGCAGATTTTATCGCAGGGGACAGGAACGAAACTTATGATGAGGATATAAAACTCATATCAGATGTGAGAAACACCATCACAGGCAAGATGAAGGTACTCACTTCATACACAGATGCATTTGAGACATATGAGTATATTTTAAATAGAAAAGAATACAATTTTGAAGAGAACATGACCGATGATCTCAAGAGTGAACTTGAGGAGCTTGATGTCACAGAATTTGCAGACGAGATATACAGATTTGTATTTTCAGATTCTGACAAGGTTGCTGTCAATTCCAAGCTGCAGTCTCTTATAGGGCAGCTTCCAATCCGTATGACGAAGAACAGATTCTATGATATCCTGGGTGATACACTTGATATCTATAACGGAGTGGAGAAGGAGTCTTTGGATCAGTTTATGGAGATGGTGGAAAGCACAGCACTCATAAGACGTCCGGATGGATTTGAGACAGAGTATCCTGATCTCTGCAATGCTCTAGATACCTTAAAAAATGGCAATTATACAGATATGGATTATGCCGCTTACAGCAAGCTGGCAGGAGTCCTTGACAGAAGTGCAGAGTTCCTGAATTCAGTTGTGACTGAGTACATGCTCATCATAGAGCTGGTCAATGACCTGTATGTCATGATGCTTGCAGTTTCAGCCAAAAGCAGTGTGTCTGAGAGCTGCCAGAAAGCCATGTCCCTCATAGGCAAGGCTGTTGCTGTTTCTGGAGATGAGATAGAGAGCGTGTACGCTATGCTCGATGAGATAGTGGGTGAGCAGGAGCAGGCCGGTGAGCATAAAGTTATGCTTGAGTCTGCTGTGTATGATATAACCACAGGATTTTCAGAGGATATAGCCAGATGTGAGCTTGAGAAGACATACAGGGATCTTGAGACTATAGATAAGCTTCTCTCGGGAAGTATGTTTGTGGATATTGATAATATTGCAGTGGCTGGAGCACTCACAGTGGACAGTGACTACCTGGCTGCATGTAAGGAAAAGCTTGTGGGTGAATTTGCTGAATTGTTTGACGAGAATACCATGACAGTAAACAGAGCGGTTATGGCTAAGATACTTTCAAATATCCCGGTATTTTTCAACACTACGGATGAGATCAAGGAGTATGTGACCGGATCTCTTACAAGGTGCAGGGAGAAGAGTGAGCTGCTGGCAGATTATATAGTTATAAAACAGATGATGGAAGAATAGACTAGGTGATAGATATGGTCATTGATGACAAGTTCTATGTAGGAAGAGCCAGAGACCGCCGGATCATCAGGATGGTCAGAGGTATCCGAAGATTCAATAAGGTAAAATATGTTCCGGGAATATTCGTCATCACTCTGCCTTTGTTTGATGATGGGATTCTGGAGATTTATGAACTGAATGAGTTTAGACAGGGAGTATATCAGAATATGTCGGATTCCATACATATTGTCGGAGCTGCACCCACAAGGGGGCAGGCGGTGTCACTTGTCAGGGATATTGTTGATGACATATACAGAAAGACTGGCGGCGTGGATGTAAAGAGATTTTTCACATCCTAGGGAAACGTTCAAGATTCTAAGGGGCTGGAGAATGCATATTTTATTATTAATATTGAAGATACTGCTGATAATTGTCTTATCAGTTATAGGTCTGGCTGTGCTGCTGGTACTTCTTGTTTTGATAGCTCCGGTAAGGTACAGGATATATGTCAAGAAATATGATGATATATTTGCAAAATTCACTGCAAGGTGGCTGGGGTTTGTCCTGTGTTTTAAGGCAGTGTATGATACAGAAGGACTTGATTACAGGCTGAGGTTGTTCGGCGGTACAGTTTGGGGCTCTGGAAAGAGTAAAAAAGAATCAGACGAGCCGGATGAGGATGGCGCGTCAGATGGTGCACAGGCAGAAGATGGCGATGATATGGGTTCTGTAGCTGGCATAGAGAAGAAAGAAGCGTGTGCTGAGCCGGCAGATTCTGTATCAGAAGAGTCAGAATCTGTTGGCAAATCAGATCATGCAGCAGACAAGACGGAATCTGCTGGTGGAACAGCCCCTGCTTTGACAGAGTATCCTTCTATAGACAGCGAAGATAAAGATTTTGTTCTGAGCGACAGTGAGTTTGAAGAACATCAGTCGGGTATCTTCAGAAGGATTGGCAGGAAAATTGATTCAGTCTGCGGTATGATTGCAGATAAAGCAAAGTTAATTTCAGATAAATTAAAGAGTCTGAAAAAGAAAAAAGATGGCTATACTAAACTTGTAAACAATGTGAGAACAAAGGAAGCTATTAGGGTTGCAAAGGCTCAGCTCATTGCTGTTTTAAAGCATTTGAAGCCGACTAAAGTAAAAGGGCAGCTTGTGTATGGTACGGGTGATCCGGCCACTACAGGCCAGCACCTCGGATATATGAGTGTGCTGTTTCCGTTGTATTGTGATCACATAGATGTGACACCGGATTTCATGGAGAAGAGACTTGAAGGAGATCTGTTCATGAAGGGGCGTGTAAGACTGATTACAATCGGCTGGTATGTGCTCAAGGTGATCTGGAATAAGAATGTAAAGATTACAATTTCACGTTTTAAGAAGATTTCGGGAGGAAACTGATATGGCAAATATGAATATTGAAGGAACACTTGGTTCTATGTTTAAGGGAATGGATGGATTCATATCATCAAAGTCTGTTGTGGGTGAGCCTGTGTATGTGGGTGACACAATACTGATCCCTCTTGTGGATGTGAACTTTGGAATGGCTGCCGGTGCATTCAACAAGCAGGACGGCAATAAAGCTGCGGGTGGTATAGGAGCCAAGATGAGTCCTTCGGCTGTGCTGGTCATCGCGAACGGTAGTACAAGGCTTATCAATCTCAAGAATCAGGATGCAATAACCAAGATAATAGATATGGCTCCTGAGGTTGTTGATAAGATTGTTGGACTTTTCAAAAAGGACAAGACCGAAGATGAGGCTGAGGTTGACAAAGCTATAGATGAGATGGCTCAGACTGAGACTTTTGAGTAGATCATTGCTTAGGTAGATCCTTGTTTAGGTTGATCATTGCATATGTAGATTTGTTTAAGTTGATCTGTACTATAATACTTGAACTTACAGCGTGTAATTATTATGAAATCACCACATATAATGGTAATAAATCATTATGGTGGTGATTTTTATTTGGCGTAAATTTACGGGAATTGCATTCTTTTTTACAGCGGTGGGAGTTGTGATAGGGTATTTTGTCAGTGGATTTATAGAATTTCTTATCATAGTGATACTTTTGCTGTTGTCATATATTTTCTCATGTAGATAGAAAAGTAAAAAAATAAGAGCAATGACATGAGTGGTCATCGCTCTTATCTTTATATCAGAACTGAATCGGTGATATTATGCAAATACTATGCACGCTCGACCTTACCAGATCTTAAGCAAGATGTGCAAACATAGATCTTCTTAGGTGTTCCATCAACAACAGCCTTAACTGACTTAACGTTTGACTTCCACATCTTGTTTGCTCTTCTATGAGAGTGGCTCACTTTGATACCGAAATGAGCACCTTTATCACAAATTGAACATTTTGCCATAATAGCACCTCCTTCAATGAATAAACTAACTTGCCTTCTAAACTCACAACAAAACTTATAATAGCAGATTATTTTTCTATATGCAAGTAGAAAATTGATTTTTGCAAAAAAATATAGAATGGAGGTAATCAATGGTAGACGAGCTGGTTTTCTTGAAATTTTGCGTAATTATGATATAATCAGTAAAGACTATGTTTGTAACTCGACAGAAAGGAGTTAAACCATGAAAGAATATATAACAGGAGACAATGGAAAAGTAAGTATAGATGAGAGCGTTGTTGCCCAAGTTGCAGGACTTACAGCGCTTGATTGTTTTGGAATCGTTGGCATGGGTATTGTCAGTGTCAAGGACGGAATAGTAAAGCAGCTTCGCAGAGACAACGTCTCGAAGGGGGTGAATGTTCGTTTTGATGAGAACGGAGATATAGTTATAGAACTTCACATTGTTGTTGCTTATGGTGTCAGTATAAAGGCTGTGACAGACAATCTTATGCAGTCTGTGAAATATAAAGTGGAGGATTTCACTTCATTTAAAGTAAGCCAGATTAACGTGTATGTAGAAGACGTTAAGGTGATGGATTAATTTTGGAGGAAATGGAAAGTGAGTAATACGATCGATGCTCTTGCACTGAAGAAGGCATTCATAGCCGGTGCAAATAATCTTGACAATAACAAAGAATATATCAACGAACTGAACGTATTTCCTGTGCCTGATGGAGATACAGGAACAAACATGACGTTGACGATACTTTCGGCAGTAAGAGAGGTTGAGGCTTCTCCTGATGACATGAAATCCATAGCTAGGGCGATGTCCACGGGATCACTCAGGGGTGCCAGGGGTAACTCAGGGGTAATTCTTTCTCAGTTACTCAGGGGATTCAGCAAAAAGATACAGGACAAGAAGATAATTGATGTTCATGATATTGCAGATGCATTTCAGAAGGCTGTTGAGACTGCGTATAAAGCAGTTATGAAGCCAAAGGAGGGAACTATCCTTACGGTTGCCAAGGGGGTTGCCTCGAAGGCCAGGGAATGTGCTGATGCAGATATGTCACTTGCCCAGTTCTGCAATGAGGTTATTGAATATGGAGATGCTGTTCTTGATTCTACTCCAGAGATGCTCCCGGTACTCAAGGAGGCAGGAGTTGTTGATTCAGGCGGACAGGGACTTATGGTAGTTATCAAGGGAGCGGTTGACTGTCTTATGGGCAGAGTCACTGTTGAACTAAGCAAAAGTACCGGAGCTGTGAATGTGAAAAAGAATACCACAGGCGCGGGCAATGATGAGATATCTACGGCCGATATAAAGTTTGGTTATTGTACAGAATTTATCATCAATCTTGAGAAGCCGTACGGAGAAGCAGAGGAGGATGATCTGAAGAGTTTCCTTGAATCCATAGGAGATTCCATAGTGTGTGTATCCCTTGATGATATAGTTAAGATACATGTTCATACAAACCATCCTGGCCAGGCATTTGAGAAGGGACTTACTCTCGGTTATCTTACAAATATGAAGATTGATAACATGAGGATAGAGCACAACGAGAGAGTGAGCCAGTCGGAGAGAGATGAGTCTGAAAGACAGGAAGAGGAAAGACAGCACAGAAAGCAAGAAATTGTTGAACCGAAGAAGAAATATGGATTTATAGCTGTTTCTATGGGTGATGGCCTCAATAAGCTGTTTGGTGAACTTGGTGCGGATTACATCATTGAAGGCGGTCAGACAATGAATCCAAGTACAGAGGATATGCTCAATGCCATAGATAAGGTGAATGCAGAGAATATATTTATACTTCCTAACAACAAGAATGTCGTACTTGCTGCAAATCAGGCTGCTTCATTGTGTGAGGGTAAGAATATTATAGTTATACCTACGGCGAATGCACCACAGGGAATCAGTGCCATGATAGCTTTCGACAGCACAGCAGATGTGGATGAGAATAAATCGTCGATTAAAGCTGCAGTGAAGAATGTTAAGAGTGGTCAGGTCACATATTCGGTGAGAGATACATCTATAGATGGAAAAGCCATCAAAGAGGGCGACATCATGGGTATAGGTGACAAGGGACTTGTCAGTGTCGGAGATGACATTGAGCAGGTTACATTCGACCTGATAGCAGATGGTGTGGATGATGACTCGGAAGTTATAAGTATATATAATGGAGCGGATGTTTCACAGGAGGATGCTGACAAACTGGCAGCACGTGTGGAAGAGGCTTATCCGGATGTGGATGTACAGTGTTATTATGGCGGCCAGCCGATATATTACTATATAGTTTCAGTTGAATAGACTTATGTCTGGTTGTGAGAGGTGATCATATGGTGTTAAGGGACTCCATAAAAACGATAAAGGGGGTTGGCGATAAAACCGCAGCTGTTTTCGCCAGGCTTGGAGTAGAGACGGTTCAGGATCTGCTGCTATATTACCCCAGAAATTATGTTGCCTATGAGAATCCCGTTGACATCAGTGATCTTCAGACCGGAAGCCGGCAGTCGGTGAAAGCGGTTATAAACAGCAGAGCAGAAGTCAGAAAAGTACATGGACTCATTATAGTGATCGTGTACGCAAAGGATTACTCAGGGACAATTAAGCTTACTTGGTTTAATTGTCCTTTTTTGCGCAGTTATTTTCATATAGGACAGGAATTTGTATTTGTTGGTGACGTGTCGTATAAGAACGGCATGATGGTGATGACCCAGCCGGAATATTATACTGTGTCAGCGTACTCACAGATGACTCACAGGTGGCAGCCGGTATATGGAGTTACAGCAGGGATAACATCTAAGACTATACAGAAGGCAGTAAGGAGTGCTCTGCCGGTCGTGGATCAGCTTCACGATTATCTGCCTCAAAAAATATGTGATGAGTACGGCGTAATGAAACTTGGCAGGGCTGTGACTGCTATGCATTTTCCTATGAATGAGGAGCAGCTTAAGAGTGCAGTTAAAAGAGCTGCGTTTGATGAATTCTATTCGTTTATAGCCAATCTGCACCGTATAAAGGATGACAATGCATTTGTAGTTAATGATAATGTTATAAAGTGCGATGATAATGTGAGGAAGTTTATAGAGGACCTGAGCTTTACGTTGACAGATGCGCAGATGAATGCGGTGAGGGACATGCTGTCGGATATGGCATCAGACCACGTGATGAACAGGCTTGTTCAGGGTGATGTTGGATCTGGCAAGACTATAGTGGCGGAGATTGGGCTTTTTGCAGCTGCCTCATGTGGATACCAGGGCGTGCTCATGGCTCCTACTGAGGTGCTTGCTGTACAGCATTACAAAGAACTCAGTGAGAGATTTGTCAGGTATGGTATTTCGGTTGGCCTGCTGACAGGCTCGATGACGGCCAGGGAGAAGCGTGATATGCAGCAATCCATAAAGAATGGTGATGTCATGGTCATTGTGGGAACCCATGCCCTCATACAGGATAAGGTGGATTATAGCCGACTTGGGCTGGTCATAACAGATGAACAGCACCGTTTTGGAGTAAAGCAGAGGGAGAAACTTGCGGAGAAAGGCGGACATCCTCACACACTTGTTATGAGTGCAACACCTATACCTAGAACACTGGCGATCATCATGTATGGTGATCTTGATATTTCAGTCATTGATGAGCTGCCTGCCGGAAGGATACCTATAAAGAACTGCGTTGTGGATGAGAGCTTCAGGAAGAAGGCACAGGCATTTATCGTGAATGAGGTGTCAAAGGGATATCAGGTGTATATAGTATGTCCTATGGTCGAGGCCAGTGAGGTACTTGATGATGTGGCAAATGTCACGGAGTACACTGAGGAACTCAGGAACACCTTGAAGAATGATTACAACGCAGATGTTACAGTGACGTGTCTTCATGGTAAGATGAAGGCGGATGAAAAGAATTCCATATTGGAAGAGTTTGTCAGAGGCGGGATAGACATCCTCGTATCGACCACAGTCATAGAAGTAGGCATCAATAATCCTAATGCTACAGTCATGATGGTGGAAAATTCGGAGAGATTTGGTCTGGCACAGCTCCATCAGCTCAGGGGGCGGGTTGGACGAGGAAACAAGCAGTCGTATTGTATATTTATGAGCGGCAAGAAAGACAAAGACACGATGGAAAGACTTGGAGTTCTTGAGAAATCAAATGACGGCTTTTTCATTGCTGGCGAGGATCTCAAGATGAGAGGTCCGGGCGACTTCTTTGGGATAAGACAGAGCGGGGACATAATGTTCAAAGTGGGGGATATATATAACCATGCAGATATGCTGAAAGCTGCCCAGGAGGTTTATGGCAGATATGGCGATGAGATAGAAGCGTCATATGATGAAAACGGAGATAGCAGACGGTATTTTTCGCCGGTTTTGTGATATTTTATACAAATTATAAGGGGGATGTTGAATTGAAGAACAAGAAAACAGTTATTATGGGAATCATCATAGGCGTGTTGGTAGTTGTTATCGCTGTGATGGGATATTTTTTGATAAGCGGTTCTGGGAAGAACGGCGATGGTGGATCTGATACAGGAAAATTATCTGAGGATGCGTCGGTGGTAGATACTACGGCTTCGGGAGGAGATACGCAGGCAGAAAAAACTGATACGACGGCTGATGAGAAAGCTGAAAGTGAAAAGACAGAACAGACTGACGAAGAAAGGGAATTTTACGTGGAGATCGGACATGAAAGTACATGGGAGACTGATGGAAAGACCTGCGCAACTGAGAATATAAATATATATAATGATACATCGGCCGGTGCTTCAGGCTGGAAACTGGAGATTGAATACAAAGGAAAACCGGTTATAGACCAGATATGGAATGGCGAGCAGAAGACAACAGGAAATACCATAATTATAACTCCTGCTTCGTACAATGGGGAGATACCGGCAAATGGAAGTATAAATGTGGGTTACAATATCTCATCGGACGATCTCGCAATTGGAAAATACATACTCTATGTAAATGGCAAAGAATACACTGGAGATCCGGCAGTTGGCAGTTCAAAGGAAGAACAGTCAATGAATAGCAAAAAGACAGATACGGGATCTGTGACAGAGGCTGATAATACTGAAGTAAAAGCGGCAAAACCTGTTGTGACAGAGACTGGAACACCATACGACAATCATGGTAAGCTTTCCGTGAATGGCACTGATATAGTGGACAAGGATGGAAATAAGTACCAGCTTAAGGGTGTCAGCACTCATGGTATAACATGGTTCCCGGAATACGTGAATAAGGATGCATTTGCATCTGTGCGTGACGATTGGGGGGCTAATCTTATAAGGCTTGCCATGTACACAGATACAGGTGATTCAAACGGATATTGCAGCGGCGGTGATAAAGATAGTATCAGGTCCATAGTAGACAGTGGAGTTTCTGCGGCCACGGAACTTGGAATGTATGTTATCATAGACTGGCATATATTAAACGACGGTGATCCGAACATTCATATAGATGATGCGGAGCAGTTTTTTGCCGATATGTCAGTAAAATATGCGGACTATGGCAATGTGATATATGAGATCTGCAATGAGCCAAATGGCGGTACTACGTGGGATAGCGTCAAAAAGTATGCGGAGCAGATCATACCTGTTATCAGGAAGAATGCGAAAGATGCTATTATCATTGTCGGCACACCTAACTGGAGCCAGGATGTGGATATTGCTGCAGACGCGCCGGTTGAAGGATATGATAATATCATGTATGCTGTACATTTTTATGCAGCAACTCATAAGGATGATATACGTGGTAAGGTGGAGACTGCGATACAGAAAGGACTTCCTGTGTTCGTGAGTGAGTTCAGTCTGTGCGATGCGTCGGGAAATGGCGGCATAGATTATGATTCATCTGACGCATGGTTTAAGCTGATAAACGAAAATAATCTCAGCTATGCTTCGTGGAGTCTTTGCAATAAGAATGAAACGTCAGCGCTGCTTAAGCCTGATTTGGCAGCGACGGGATCCATCAGTGAGTCAGATCTTTCTGAGACAGGACTATATGTAAGAGATAAAGTTCTAGGGAACTGATTCATATATAAAAACAGATTATATGTGACATTTGCATGATATATGGGATAGGAGATTGATTATGAGAGTTATAGCAGGAAGTGCAAGAAGTCTGAAGCTTGTGACTATCGATTCGCTGGATACAAGACCGACTACTGACAGGATAAAGGAAACTTTGTTTAATATGTTGTCGCCATATATGAAAGGGTGTAGTTTTTTGGATTTTTTCAGTGGCAGTGGAGCTATAGGTATTGAGGCTCTCAGCAGAGGTGCTGAAAAAGCAGTATTTGTGGAGAATGGCAGAAAAGCTCTGGAATGTATAAATAAAAATCTGGATTTTACACATTTGAGAGACAGGGCTCAGGTCATTTCCTCTGATGCAGTTCTTGCGATAAGTACACTTGAACGCCAGGGTGAGAGCTATGATATAATATTTATGGATCCACCATATGGTAAACTGCTTGAAAAGGCTGTACTTGAAAGGCTTATGGGATCGGTTCTTGTCGGTGATGACACGACTATAATTGTGGAATCTGATCTTTATACAGAGTATGATTATCTTGACGAATCAGAGTTTGAAGTATATAAAGTGAAGAGGTACAAGACAAATAAACATACATTTATATGCAGGAGATAGAGATATGAGCAGAGCAATTTATCCCGGAAGTTTCGATCCGGTTACATTGGGGCATCTTGATATAATTAAAAGGGCGGCAGCCATGTTCGATGAATTAGTGGTTGGAGTTCTTATTAATACTGCAAAAACTCCATTGTTTTCTTTAGAAGAACGTGTTAATATGTTAAAGAATGTAGTTTCGGATATCCCGAATGTGAGCGTGGTTCAGTTTGACGGACTCCTTGTGGATTATGCGAGACAGAACGATATAAAGGTTATTGTCAGAGGGCTTCGGGCTGTTACGGATTTTGAGTATGAACTTCAGATAGCACAGAGTAACAGAAAGGTTGCATCTGACATAGATACGGTATTCCTTGCGACGAATATACAGTATTCGTATCTCAGCTCAAGTGTTGTAAAGGAATATGCAAGTTTTGGAGTGGATGTCAAGGAGTTCGTTCCTGAACAGATCTGCGATATACTCCGTGAGAGGTTTTCTATAAAAAGATAACAGTATAATTTGACCAATTGTGATAGATAATTAGGAGGAGAAGAACATGGCAAGAAAAGGTATTGAAGAGATGATCAGTGAGATCGAGATATTTATAGACAATTGTAAGTATCAGCCATTGTCATCCAGCAAGATCATAGTTCCGAAAGAGGATTTGGAGCAGATGGTTGGTGAGCTTAAGCTTAAGCTGCCAAATGAGATAGAGAGATGTAAGAAGATCATGAGAAACAAGGAGGCTATCCTTGCAGATGCCAGAGCCAGAGCTGATTCTATCATCACCGAGTCTGTTGCAGAGGCAAACAGACTTGTTGACCAGAGTCAGATTGTGGAGCTTGCTAATATAAGGGCGAATGAGATTACTGATATGGCCAGAAGTCAGGCTGAACAGATTATTGCAGAGGCGAATGCTGACGCTAAGGAAGTTAGGGCTGGTTCGATGTATTATTCAAAAGATAAGCTCTCGGAGATCAGTCAGTATATCAATGCGACACTTCAGGCAGAGAGAGCCAACTACGAGAATCTTATAAAGTCACTTGAGGACAATGCATCACGTGTAGCTGATAATATGGCAGAACTTGACTCGAGTCTTGCCCAGATCAACGGTGCTCCAGATATATCTCAGCAGCCTGCTGGTGATTCTGCATTTGACAGTCAGGATGATTACAATGTATATGGTAAGACAGAGTATTCATCTGATGATAAAGGCGACTACGATGATGAGGACGAGGATGGCGATTACTATGATTAC